>CANSLE010000237.1 GCA_947647645.1 uncultured Microbacterium sp. | reverse complement strand
GCGCCGAGCATGCTGGTGGCACCCTGCGCGCGCAGCTGCGAGATGAGGGTGCCGGCGGAGGCGCGCGTCGCGTCGGCGAGCTCGGATGCCGCGGCGCCCGTGATCCCGGCATCCGCGAGTGCGCCGGGCAGGGTCAGAGCGAGCGAGATCGACAGGGCGGCACCGGCGAAGGCCGTGCCCAGCGCGGTGCCGATCTGACGGACGGTCGACTGGGTGGCCGAGCCCTGGCCGCTGATCTCCACTGGGACGTCGCGCAGCACCGTGCCGGTCAGCTGCGCCGAGGCGAGGCCGAGGCCGAGGCCGTAGACGACCAGCGGCAGGGCGATGAGCCAGCCCGGGGTGGTCGCGCTCGCGATCGCCGCGAGGGAGAGGATGCCGACGACCTCCAGCGCCAGCCCGATCAGCACCGTCCCGGGGGAGCCGAACCGCGCCGCGAGGTGGCGGGCCGCCGCGCCCGAGGCGAAGGCGCCGAACGCCATGGCCGCCAGGACCAGACCGGTCTGCATGATCGACAGCCCGAGCGCCGCGGTGAGGTACAGCGGCAGCACGAAGATGATCGCGAACTCGCCGACGGCGACCATCGCCGCGGTGACGTTGCCCCAGGAGAAGGTGCGCAGGGAGAAGAGGTGCAGGTCGAGCAGGGCGTCGCGCTGCACACGCTCGCGATGCCGCTCCCAGAAGACGAAGAGGGTCAGCGCGACCGCCGCGACCGCGAGGCAGATCGGCACGATCGAGATCGGCGCCGACGCGGGCCACACCCAGCCCCCGATCGTGAGGTCGGCCTTCGGCATCCACCACCCGAGGTCGGGTCCCTCGATCACGGCGAACACGAGCGAGCCGAAGCCGATCGCCGACAGAAGGGCCCCGTCGACGTCGGCGCCGCGGCGGAAGCCGGAGCCGCGCGTCTCGGGCACGGCCCAGAGCGCGAGCGCGAAGACGGCGGCGCCGAGGGGGAGGTTCACGAGGAACACCCACTGCCAGGAGGCATACTGCGTGAGTGCGCCGCCGACGAGCGGGCTGATCGCCGCCGCGCCGGAGATCACCGCGCCCCAGACGCCGAAGGCGGCGGCGCGGTAGCGGCCACGGAAGACGGCGTTCACCGTGGAGAGCGTCGACGGCATGATGAACGCGGCCCCGAGGGCCTGCACGGCGCGCGCGCCGATGAGCGCGCCTCCGGTGGCGGATGCCGCGGCCCACACGCTGCCGCCCACGAAGACGACGATGCCGAGCAGGAACATGAGCTTGCGTCCGAAGCGGTCGGCGAGTTTGCCGGTCGACAGCAGCAGCGCGGCCAGCAGCACCGCGTACAGACTCGACACCCACTGTGCGTCGGTGAGGTCCAGGTGCAGGTCGCGGATGATGTCCGGCATCGCGACGCCCACGATGGTGCCGTCGAGCACGATCATCCCGAGGCCGGCCGCGAGGACCGCGAGTCCCATCCATTCGCGACGCGAGGGCGCCGTCTCCGCCATACCTTCAGTCATGCTGAAAGTATGCACCTCTGAGCCGGCGTGTGTCCAGTCCCCACGGTGCTCCTGTTGTCGACGACGGTGCGGTGCAGGCGTGAAGAGGTTGCCGGGCCATGCTGGTACCGGTAACATCACGAAAGTTCCATCCAGAACGGGATGTCGGGGGCAGTGTCGCTCACCCGAGCGCACCCGTCGCCGTACAGACCGGACGACTCCCCGGACGGGCAGGTCGATCGTGCATGCCGGCACGAGCAACCGCTGCGCGTTCACGCGCAGCCGAGGCTCCAGGGCGATGGGCGCACCGCAGTCCCTGATCGAAGGAGTCATCGACGTGAGTCAACCCACCCCATCCACAGCCGCGCCCCGGGGGGCGTTGCGCAGAGCCGGCGCTCTCGCCGGCATCGGAGCCCTCGTGCTCTCCGCCCTGGCGACGGCCCCCGCCGCCGCCGCGTCGACGCCGGTGCCCGCCGCGAACGTCTTCGCCGCAGCCACCGAGAGCCCCGCCGTGCCGGGCAACCTCCTGCCGGATGGCCGCTTCGTCGACGGCTTCGCCGGCTGGACCACCGTCCAGGGCGGCACGCTCGGGCTGAGCGATGACGCCGCCAGCGGCGCGCATGCGCTGAAGGTCACGGGTCGCACCGCGACGCAGTCCGGCCCCTTCGCCAGCGTGACGGGAAAGCTGCAGCCGGGAGCCTCCTATCGCCTCACGGGAAAGATCAAGTACACCGACGGCCCCGCCACGCAGCGGTTCAACTTCACGTTCTGCCCGGCGAACTTCAACGGCTGCAATGACCGGGGACAGACCTTCACGAAGGGCGAGTGGGTCACGTACACGGCCGATTTCATCGCCGAGGCGAAGCACGCCGACATGGCCTGGCTGTTCGTCGAGACGCCCTGGGGCTCGGCCGCCCTCCAGGACTTCCTCCTCGACGACGTGTCGTTGGTGAAGACGGCCGACGCCCCCGAGGCGCCGGCGTTCACCTTGCTGGAGAAGGTGCAGACCAAGCCCGTCGGCGACCACAACCCGATCGTCGGGCAGAAGTTCGGCGCCGACCCGCACCACCTCGTCTACAACGGTCGTCTCTATATCTACTCGACCAACGACACGCAGCAGTACGAGGCGAACAGCAAGGACGCCCACGGTCTGCCGACGCAGTCGAACGGCTACGGAGCGATCACGACGCTGAACGTCATGTCGACGACCGACATGGTCAACTGGGTCGACCACGGCGCCGTTCCCATCGCCGGTGCCGGAGCGGCCGCTCCGTGGTCGCGCAACTCCTGGGCGCCCGCGGCGATCGAGAAGGACGGCAAGGTCTACCTGTACTTCTGCGACAACGGCACCGGCACCGCGGTCGTCGTGGGCGGCTCGCCGCTCGGCCCGTGGACCGACCCCCTCGGCAAGAAGATCATCCCGGACACCGTGTCGAAGAGCTACATCGACAACGGCGGCTTCCCCGCCGGCATGTGGCTGTTCGACCCGGAGATCTTCATCGACGACGACGGCCAGGCCTACCTGTACTTCGGCGGCAACGCGCAGATCGGATCGGGCAGCAACGTCCAGGGTCCGCAGAATCCGAGGTCGACCCGCGTCGTCAAGCTGAAGGACGACATGGTGACGCTGGACGGCGACCCCGTCGAGATCGACGGCCCCGGCATGTTCGAGGCCTCGTCGATGTTCAAGCGGGGCGGGAAGTACTACTACTCGTACTCGTCGAACTTCCAGGTGCGTCCGCAGGACGGTCTCTACCCGCCGACAGGCGCCATCGCGTACATGATGACCGACGACCCGATGAAGCTGCCCGCCTCGACCTACGCCGGTGTGGCCTTCCAGAACCAGAGCACGTTCTTCGGAGCGGGCAACGGTGGCAACAACCACTCCGACATGTTCACGTACAAGGGAGAGACCTACTTCACGTACCACGCCCAGACGCGCGGCGCCGCGTGGGCGCAGGCCCTCGGAACGCCCGGCCAGACGCAGGGCTACCGATCGGTGCACATCGACAAGCTCGAGTTCAACGCGGACGGCACGATCAAGCCCGTCGTCGGCACACGCCGGGGTGTCGCCCAGGTCGAGGACTTCGATCCGTACCGCACCTTCGAGGCCGAGACGCTGGCATGGCAGCTCGGCGTGAAGACGGTGTCGACGACGCAGCCGTCCGTGGAGTTCCCCGAGCACAACGGCGGCGGCAACATGGCGCTGTCGAGCATCGACGACGGCGACTTCGCGGCGCTGTCGAAGGTTGCCTTCGGCGCAGGCGCGGCGACGGTGTCGGCGCGCGTGAAGCCGCTCGTCGAGGGCGCGTCGGTCCAGGTGCGTCTCGACAACGTCGACGGCCCCGTCGTCGCGACGCTGCCGGTCGACGGCACGGCCGGCGAGTGGACCACCGTGACCGCCGACGTCTCGGGTGCGACGGGCACTCACGACGTGTTCTTCGTGTTCGCGCGGCCGCAGGCCGCGGGGGCCGACGCCACCACCGGTTCGCTGTTCGAGGTCGACAACTGGGCGTTCACGGCGGCGGAGACGCCCGTCGAGCACGACCCGTCCATCGCCCTCAGCGCGACCGAGGTGCGCGCCGGTGCCACGCTCACGGTGACCGGCACCGACGTCAGCGCCTCGCGCGTCGAGGTCGGCATCGCCAGCACCTACCGTGCACTCGCCGAGACGGACGTCGCCGACGGCGCGTTCTCGACGCCGGTCACGATTCCCGCCGACCTCGAGCCGGGCGCCCACACCATCCAGGTGCGGGTCGCCGGCGACGTGGTGGCCTCGGCGGCCATCACCGTCCTCGCGGCGGCCGGACCGGGCATGGGAACGCCGACGCCCA
>CANSLE010000236.1 GCA_947647645.1 uncultured Microbacterium sp. | reverse complement strand
CTCCCGGCTGCAGACCCTGGAGGAGTGCCAGCTGAACTGGGTGCTGTCCGACCTCGGCGCCGACGACGGCGGTGCGGTCGCGGGTCTGGGCACGCTGGTGCACGCCGCGATGGAGCGGGCGGACGGCATCGACGAGGAGGCGCTCTGGGCGGTGGTGGACGCGCGGTGGGGCGAACTGGAGTTCGAGGCGCCGTGGCGCGAGCGCGCCGAACGCACCCGTGCTCGCGACCTCGTTCGTCGCCTCGCCGTCTACCTCCGGCGATTCGAGGCGTCCGGCGGCGTGCTCATCGGCGCCGAGCCGCACTTCGAGGTGGCCGTCCCCCTCGACCCCCCGGCCGCGCACGGCGCCGTCGTCAGCGGCTACATCGATCGTGTCGAACGCACCGCGACGGGGGAGGTCGTGATCGTGGATCTGAAGACCGGCAAGCGCGAGCCGCAGACCGATGCGAAGGTGGTGGACAACCCGCAGCTCGCGGCGTATCAGCTCGCGCTCGAGGCGGGGGCGATCGCGGAGGCACGAGGTCTCGCACCCGGCGGGGCCAAGCTGCTCGTCCTGCGCCCGACTGCGGCGACGAAGGACTACGTCGAGCCGCGGCAGCCGCCGATGGACGATGCGGCGAGAGACGCGTTCGTGACGCGCGTCCGTGAGGCCGCCGCGGTGATGGGCGGCACCGACTTCTCGGCGCCGTTCGAGGATCACTGCCGGGACGACTACACGCACGGGACGTGCCGCATCCACACCATCGGCGCGGTGAGTGCGTCGTGAGCGGCGTCTCGCCCGTCGCTCTCGCGGTCGCCCTCGGGCAGTTCCCGCCCACCGACGAGCAGGCGCGCGTGATCTCGGCGCCGCTCGCTCCTGCTCTCGTGGTGGCCGGCGCAGGCAGCGGCAAGACCGAGACGATGGCGGGGCGCGTCGTCTGGCTCGTCGCCAACGGACTGGTCTCCCGCGACGCGATCCTGGGGCTCACTTTCACCCGCAAGGCGGCCGGCGAGCTGTCCGAGCGGATCCATGCGCGTCTCCAGCGGCTCTCCGAGCTGGAGCGCCGTGGACTCGTCCCCCATCTCGATGCGCTCCACCGCCAGGGGCGTCTGAACCTGCTCGGCGAGCTGGAGCGCGCCGGTGCCCCCGATCGGATGCGGGCCGAGGCCCTGGATGCGCTGGCAGCGGCATCCGCGGCCGACGCCGGTGGCGCCGCACCCGAGGTGGATGCGCTCCTGGAACGTCCGACGGTCGCGACCTACAACAGCTTCGCCGATGCGGTGGTTCGCGAGCACGCGGTGCGTATCGGACGCGAAGCCGAGGCCGCCGTGCTCAGCGAGTCGGCGGCGTGGCTGCTCATGCGCCGCGTCGTCCTCGAGTCCGACGACGCGCGTCTGGAAGGTCGTGAGGAGGCGCTCCGGACGATCATCGACGCCGCATTGCGCATCGCTCGCGACGCGACCGACAACCGCGTCGACCTCGAGGAGCTCGCCCGCTTCCCCGGACGCTTCGCCGACGTGCTCGAGCGTCCGTCCACCTCCGCGCGGGTCACGGTCTACGCCGACATCGCGAAAGCGGCGAGGGCGGTGAGCGGGCTGGAGGTCCTCGTCGACCTCGCCCGGGAGTACGGGCGACGAAAGCGTCGCCTGGGCGTCATCGACTTCTCCGATCAGGTGGCGGGCGCGTGCGACATCATCGACGCGCACCCGGTCGTGGGCGCCGATCTTCGTCAGCGCTACCGTGTCGTCCTCCTGGACGAGTACCAGGACACCTCCGTCGTGCAGACGCAGCTGCTGGCGGCTGCGTTCCGGGATGCCGCGGTCATGGCGGTCGGCGATCCGCACCAGTCGATCTACGGCTGGCGCGGCGCCAGTGCAGGAAACCTGGGCGGCTTCGCAGCGGCGTTCACCACCCGCGGGGACGCGGGCAGCTACGCGCTCATGACGAGCTGGCGCAACAGCGTCGACGTCCTCCGCGCCGCCGGCGCGGTACTCGCTCCCTTGGCGGCGAGCGTGCCCGTGCCGGTCGAAGCGCTCCGGCCTCGACCCGGGGCGGACGCCGGCCGGGTCGAGCTGGGTTTCGACGACGACATCGATGCCGAAGCCGACCGGGTGGCGGACTGGTTCGCGCGCGTGCGCGACGAACGGGCTCGCGCCGGCGCCAGGACCACGGGTGCGGTGCTCTTTCGCAGCAAGAAGCACATGGTCCGCTTCGCCGACGCGCTCGGCGGACGCGGCATCCCGCACCGCATTCTGGGACTCGGGGGACTGCTGTCCACGCCGGAGGTGGTGGACGTGGTCGCCGCGCTGCGGGTGATCAGCGACCCGCGTGCCGGGTCGGCGCTCATCCGACTGCTGGCCGGGCCGCGCTGGGGGATCGGCGTCGCCGACCTGCGCGCGCTGTCGGAGCTGTCGCGCCGGATCGCGCGCCATGACGCGGCGCTGCAACCGCTGTCTCCCGACGTCGTGGAACGTATGCGCTCATCGGCCGGAGACGACCAGGGCTCCCTCGTCGACGCCCTCGACTTCTTCCTCCGGCACGGCGCCGACCACGGGTGGTTGTCCGGATTCACCGCCGCCGCTCGCGAACGGTTGCGTGAGGCCGCAGCGGTCTTCGCGGGCCTCCGACGACAGGCGTCGCTGTCGATCCCCGAGCTTGTACGCATGATCGAGCTGGAGCTGCGGCTGGACGTCGAGCTCGCGGCGAACGAGGCCCGCGGTCCCGCGCGGGTCGCGAGCGACCAGCTGCGGGCTTTCGTCGACGAGCTCCACGGCTTCCTCGCGACGGACGAACGGGGATCGCTACCCAGTCTTCTCGCGTGGCTCGACCACGCCGAGCGTGTGGACGAGTTCGCGCCGCGCACCGAGCCGCCCGAGGACGACGTCGTCCAACTGCTCACGATCCACGGATCCAAAGGTCTCGAGTGGGATGCCGTCGCCGTCGTCCGTCTGGTGGAGGACGAGCTCCCGAGCCGCGCGAAGGACACCCGCGCATGGCTGGGGTTCGGGGTGCTGCCCTATGAGTTCCGGGGCGATGCCGACTGGCTGCCAGAGTTCCGCTGGAGGGCAGACCAGGCGCCGACGCAACAGGACCTGTCGGCGGCGCTCGGCGACTTCGTCGACGCCGGGCGCGCCCGTCAGCTCGCGGAGGAGCGCCGCCTCGCGTATGTCGCGGTGACGCGCGCACGCGACCATCTGCTCTTGACGGGGTCGAGTTGGTCGGGGACGAGGTCCCCGCGCCGGCCGAGTCCGTTCCTGCGGGAGATCGCCGAGGCGCTCGGAGGCGTGCTCGAGCTGCCCGATGCTCCCGGCGAGAACCCGTTCGAGGGGCGGCGACGGCTGCTGCAGTGGCCGCTCGACCCGCTCGGCGCGCGACGTGCGGTCGTGGCGGAGGCGGCGGAGCGTGTGCGCGCGGCGATGGACGATGATCCCCTGCCAGAGCCCTCGGACGAACTGGCGCTGTTGCTGGCCGAGCAGCGGGAGCGCGAGCGTCCCTCTCGTCCCTCCGCGCCCGTGCGCATCCCCGCGTCGCGTTTCAAGGATTACCTCGGCGCCGCGCCCGCCCTCGACCGGCCCCTTCCCGAACGCCCGTACCGGCAGTCGCGGCTCGGGACGGCGTTCCACACATGGGTCGAGCAGCGCTCGGGGCTCGTGGGGACGGGCAGCTCTCCGGACGACGTGCTCTGGGCGGACGAGGAGGATGCTGTCGGCGATGCCGGGGTCGCCCCGTCCGACCGCGCCCTCGCCGCACTTCAGGAGAGGTTCCTCGCCTCGGAGTGGGCGCGGTTGCAGCCGCTGGAGGTCGAGACCGAGATCGACGTCACCATCGCCGATGCCCTGGGCGACGGGCGTCCGCACGTCGTGATCTGCAAGCTCGACGCCGTCTACCGGCGCGGCGAGCGGATCGAGATCGTGGACTGGAAGACCGGCCGCGCCCCGCGTACCGCGGCCGAACGCGAGGAGCGGATGGTGCAGCTGCGGCTCTACCGCGAGGCCTACCACGCGAAGCACGGTGTGCCCCGTGAGGACATCGACGTGGTGCTGTTCTACGTGGCGGACGGTCTCGTCCTGCGCGACTGAGGTTCGGGCGGGATGGTGCGCGCGCTCAGGCGGTGCCGGTCCAGCGGCGAAGGGCGTTGCGCGCGGCGGTGTCCTGCGCGATGTCCTCGGGCGAGGAGGTGTCGGGGCGGGTCGCGTCAGACCCGCGCGGGCCCTCGTCGGAGGGCGCGCCGGTGCTGGCGTGCACCGGGATGTCGGCCGTGTGGACGGGCACGCGTCCCGCCTCGGACGCGGTGACGGAGGACCAGTCCGACAGCTCGA
>CANSLE010000235.1 GCA_947647645.1 uncultured Microbacterium sp. | reverse complement strand
TTCGCGGCCGCTGCGCCGACGGGTCGCGGGGATCGCGACGTGGTGCACGGTGCGGTGCCCGAGGCTGAGGAGGTACTCGGTGGCCTCCCGTCCGCCCGCCTCGTCGTCGAGGAAGCCGTGCGGATACGATCCCGACTTGCGCCGAGCACCGGCCGCAGCGACCACCGGCACCACGTCCGGCAGCGCGTCGAGCGTGGCGACGCCGACCTCGTCGAACTCGATCACGATGACGCCGGCGAGCGCCTGTGACAGCGTCACATCGATCGCGCGCGTGATGTCGGCGGGCTCGCCCGACTCGATCACCCCGATCATCACGACGTAACCCGCGGCGCGCGCCGCCTCCTCGATGCCCTGGAGGGTCGCGGCATACCCGTACCGCGCCGTGTTGCGGGCGAGCACCGCGATCGTGGAGCGCTTGCCACTGACCAGCGTCTGGGCGGCGGCATTCGGGTGGTAGCCGAGATCGTCCACGGCCGCCTGCACCTTCGCCCTGAGCTTCTCGCTGACGGGGGTGCGGCCGGTGAGCACGCGCGACACGGTGGAGACGCTCACACCCGCCTGCGCGGCGACGTCGACCAATCCGGGCGGCTTGCGGGGAGTGGTCATCGTTCGATCGTATTGCAAACGTTGTTCAGCGGAGCTTCAGCGCCGTTCTCGGCCGCGTGCCGCGAAGCGCACGCCCCTCAGACGCGGGCCGCTGGCGGAAGACGAATCGGACCGCATGGTCGGAGAGCACCCGCATCGGGGGAGCGCGGCTGCCGAGCAGGGAGCCGGCCGCATCCGCTCCACGACGGCGAGTCCAGCGGCATCCGCTCCGAAGCACGCCGCCCTCCCGAAGCACACGCCCCTCCCGAAGCACACGCCGGCGATCACCTCCCGCGACGACGCCGTGCGAGAGGCGGCGCCGTTCGATGCGACGGCGGTCACGACGCCGGCGGCATCCGTCTCTTCCGCTGCAGCGCGGATGGGCATGAGGAGCGAGGAGAACGGCGACACCAAGCTCGGCCTGCGTACCCGATCGGCGGGCGGACTCGCGCCGCTCGAGCGCGAGCGCCTCGGAAGCACGACGCTCGCCGTGCGCGAGGGCGAGACGCAGGCGCCGAGCGCGGATGCTCGCGGCGCGCAAGAGCAGTCCGACCGCGCCCGACACGGTCGATACGACGAGGTAGCCTACGACCTCGATGGCGGCGCCCGTGGCCGGGTGCGCGACTGCTGCGGATGCAGGCCACCGTGGATAGCTCGAACAAATGTCCGAGGGTCGCGGCACAATGGAACCATGACGGAGTTCACGCTGGGAGACGGATCCGAGGCCGAACGGTCCAGTGGATACGTGGCTGCCCTCGCAGATCTCGTCGCTGAAACCGAGGCGGTGGCAGCCGCGATGACGGCGGTACAGGTCGCCGAGGTTCGGGCCCTCGCACGCGCCGGTCAGCTCGCAGAGCGAGAAGCTGTCGGGCAGCGTGATTCCGTTCGGCAACACGACATGGTGCTGCGCTCGATCTCTGCCGAACTCGGCGGAGCCTTGCGGGTCACGGATCGCACGGTGCAGCAGCGCATCGGCGAGGCTCGTGAGCTGGTCGAGGGATACCCCGCGACGCTGGCTGCCTGGGAGTCGGGGCGCATCACGCGGGGGCACGTTCGTGTCATCGTCGATGCCGGGACCGTCGTGCCCGCTGGGCGACGGCCGGCGTTCGAGTCCGAGGCTCTTTGCCTCTGCGAGGGCGACACTCCCAACCGTGTCCGCGCCGCTGTCGAGATCCTCGCCGAGCGTGCGGCCGAACGCTCGTTCACGGAGCGGCATCGCGACGCCACCGCCTGCCGACGGGTGCGCGTGGTCCCCGGGACGCACGGCATGTCCGACGTCGTCGCCACCGTGCCCACCGTGATCGCCGACGGCATTCTCGACCGCCTGACGCAGCAGGCGACTGTCATCGCCGACGCTCGTGACCGCGGCGATCACGACCCGCGCACAACGGACCAGGTTCGTGCCGACGTGTTCAGCGACCTGCTGCTGACCGGCGTTCCCGCCCTCGAACCGACCGTCGCAGGCGACGGTCCCGGCGTGCTCGGCGGCATCCGCGCGCAGGTACAGGTGATCGTGCCCGTCCTCACGCTGCTCGGCGCCGACGAGGGCCCCGTCGACCTCGTCGGACGCACCCCCGTGGATGCCGAGACGGCCCGCCGTCTCGCGGCGAACGCTCCGAGTCTCACGCGCGTCCTGACCGATCCCGTCGACGGGACCGTCGTTGCCGTCGATCGCTACCGCACGCCCTGGCCGCAGCGTCGCTTCTTGCGAGCTCGCGATCAGCACTGTCGATTCCCCGGATGCGGCCGGGCCGCGATTCGATGCGAGATCGACCACACCATCGACCACGCCCGAGGCGGGCCCACGGCCCTCTGGAATCTTGCTCACCTCTGCCAGCGACATCATTCGATGAAGCAGTTCACCTCGTGGAGGGTGAAGCAAAGAGGTCGAGGAGTGCTCGAGTGGACCTCGCCGACCGGGCGCGTCTACCGAGAAGACGCCCCGATCCCACCCGTCGCCTTCGTCAGCGACGCGAGCTCGCCACCTCAGACCGCTGAGCCTCCACCGTTCTGATTTCTGCGTTCGCCTGACAGTCGCCGTCGTTATCGCAACGAGGAGCGGTTGAGTCACACCGGCATGTCCGGGGACCACTCGTTCGAGCGCCGCACGATGCTCGTCGCGTCACGACCCCTCACTCCCAGGTGGCGGTGTCGGGGTCGATGCCCGCGGCGCGCGCACTTTCGTCGATCGCGCTGCTCAACCAGCCGGCCAGCCCCGGCCGCACCGCGTCGTAGTGTGCCGAGAAGCGCGGGTCGGCGACGTACATGCGCCCGAGGCACACCTGCATCTGCCGGGTGATCGGGAAGAACTGCGAGAGCAGGGCGCGGTGTCGCTCGACGAGGCGGTTGGCGACGGTATCCCCCGGCGTCGCTCCCCCCTCGACCGCGGCTCCGAGCTCGTTCTCGAACGCTGTCATCGCCTCGGTCACCGCGGCCCAGTCGCCGGCCGATCGTGACGCGGAGCGCTCGGCGTACTGCTGCCACTGCGCCGACTGCCCGTAGGCGTCGCGCGCCTGGACGGGCCAGTCGGTGTTCCAGCCGGGGCCGAAGATCTCGCGCTGCTCGCCCTCGGAGAGCAGGATGCCGCGCTCTTGCGCCTCGATCATGCGGTCGAGATCGTCGTCGAGGTCGTTCAGCTGTGCGATGCGCTGCGCGAGCTGGGCTCTCTGCACCCGCAGCTGCTCGGCGACATCGCCCGCCGGCTCGTCGAGGATCGTGCGGATCGCGTCGAGGTCGAGTCCGAGCTCGCGGTACACGACGATGCGCCGGAGGCGTTCCAGGTCGGCATCCGTGTACAGCCGGTAGCCGGCGCGCGAGCGTGCGGCGGGGCTCGCGAGGCCGATCTCGTCCCAATGGTGGAGCGTCCGCACGGTGAGGCCGAGGCGCGCGGCCGTCTCGCCCACGGGCAGACCGTCGTCAGACATGGGACTCATTGTCGTCGGTGGCGATGCCGACCGCACGGAGGGTGCGGCCCTCGACGCTGTCGGGGTCGAACACCTTGGCCGCGGTGAAGATCACGCGAGTGTTCTCGGGGGTGATGACCTCGATGTCGCGGGTGTTCCACATCGTGTCACGCGGTTGGGCGTCGACGCCGAGGGTGCGCAGGGCCTCGGCGATCGGATCGATCTGGTCGAGCACGCAGGCGAAGCTCACGCTCGCAACCGGGGCGGTGTCTGCCGGTGTGCCGGCGATGAGGAGCACGTCTTGGAACGCCCACCGGCGCAGATGCGTCATCTGGCCCGGAATGCCGAACAGCTCGAAGAAGCCGAGGCCGCGGGTCCAGAAGTCGAGGGATGCCGCGAGATCGGCCGTCGGGATCGTCACGAACATGGGCATGCCGTAGATGCCGCGAAACAGGGGCGGGGCGACGGCGTCGGGCCCCGGAGCAGGGACAGGGCTGATGTCGAAAGCGTCGGGAAGGTCGGTCATGACACCACGATCGAGCCTGACGTCGCGTGAGGGTCAAGCCCGGGCGGCGATGCGCTTCTGCAGCGTGCGGATCGTCGAGCCCAGGATGCCGCGGGCCAGCAATCCGCCGGCCACGAACGGGCCCGCGGCATCCTCGCCGACCGGCGGAAGCGAGCGGAGCGCAGCGCGGACGGCCGGGGTCATCTGGTGGATTTGCCACTCGATCTCGGCATCCACGTCGTCGGGTCGGGCGGTGCTGACGGCCTTCGCGGCGTAGGCCGCGGCGCCCAGGGCGTGCGCACCCATGTGCGCGACG
>CANSLE010000234.1 GCA_947647645.1 uncultured Microbacterium sp. | reverse complement strand
CGTCGGCCCTCGTCGCGGGGCGGATCGCCTCGCACGCGGACACCACGGCGTTCGCGGCATCCGTCTCGCTCACCGAGCTCGCCGGGTCACCCACGGCGGCGCTCACCGATCCCGCGCGCTGGCTGCGAGCCGCCGGCGCCCGGCTCTCTGCGCGCTTCTCGAGCGGAGATCGATGAGGCGGAGATCGACGACGGCGCTCCCGCGGCACGTCTGAGCGCGCGGGCGCCGTCGGGCACGCCACCTCGGACACTGTGTGTTGACGTCAACATCTGACGTCCCCTAGGCTGGTCTCGAGCCATGTTAACGGTAACATGACCCTGCTCCCGGTTCGCGATGACGCGATGCAGAGAGGAATCCCCCCACGATGAAGTCCCCTGGCCTGGTCGCCCTCGCCGCTGTCGCCGCCCTCGGCGTCACCGGTCTCGTCGCGCCGCTGGCGGCGCCGGCGCCGGCTGCGGCGGCATCCGAACCGCCCGCCGTGACGATCACCCCCAATCCGGCGTATGCCTCCGCCCCGTTCGAGGGGTGGGGGACGAGCCTCGTCTGGTTCGCGAACGCCACCGGCGGCTACCCGGAGAGCGTCCGCAAGGAACTCCTCGACAAGGTCTTCGGCGAAAAGGGGCTCAACCTCAACATCGCCCGCTACAACATCGGCGGCGGGAACGCGACCGACGTGCCGTCGTACCTGCGGCCGGGCGGCGCCGTCGAGGGGTGGTGGAACCCCGACCTCGGCAAGAGCGACGCCGCCGGACCCATCACCTCGACCTACGCCGACCGCAGCCGGTACGCGGCCGCGTGGAGCCCCGACGACCCGGCCGCCTTCAACTGGACGGCCGATGCGACCCAGCGCTGGTGGATCGACGCGCTCAAGGGGAAGATCACGAAGTGGGAGGCCTTCAGCAACTCTCCGCCGTACTTCCTGACCCAGAGCGGCTTCGTGTCGGGCGGCATCAACGACAAGACGGCCGAGCAGCTCGCCCCTGCTGACATGGACGCGTTCGCCGGCTATCTCGTGAAAGTCGTCGAGAATCTGGAGAAGACGCACGGCATCCGCTTCGACTCCCTCGACCCCTTCAACGAGCCCAACACCAACTACTGGGGCACCACGATCCCGCAGGGGGCGACCTGGCCCACGTCCGCGAGTCGCCAGGAGGGCGCGCACATCGGGCCGCAGCGGCAGGATCAGATGATCCAGGCGCTCGCGGCGCGCCTCGCCGCGCCCTCGACGACGACAAAGGTCCCGATCTCGGCCATGGACGAGACCAACCCCTCGACCTTCGTCACCAACTGGAACGGCTGGTCGCAGGCGGCGAAGGACGCCGTCGCCCAGCTCAACGTCCACTCCTACAGCACGGCGGACCGCACGATGGTGCGCGACATCGCCAAAGCGGCCGGCAAGCCGCTGTGGATGAGCGAGGTCGAGGGCAACTGGGACACGTCGGGCGCGGGCTTCAACCAGACGAACATCGACAACGGCCTCGGCATGGCCGGCCGTATGGTCGACGACCTCCGCGAGCTCGAGCCCCGGGCGTGGGTGTTCTGGCAGCCCGTGGAGGACCTCTACAACATGCAGAAGGTCGAGAAGCTCAACTGGGGCAGCGTCTTCATCGATTTCGACTGCAACGCGCGGAGCCAGTCGGTCCGGCGCCTCGCCGACGGCGATGCCGACCCGTCGTGCAAGGTACTGACCAACGCGAAGTACAACACGGTCCGCAACTTCACGCACTACATCCGTCCGGGCGATCACATCGTGCCCACCGACAACACCCAGACCACCGCGGCCGTCACGAAAGCCGGCGACGGCGTGAACCTCGTGCACGTCAACACCGCGACCACGTCCCGGACGGTGCGCCTCGACCTGTCCAACTTCGCCGGCATCGCCCCGGGCGCCGCGGTGACTCCCGTCGTCACCACGCAATCCCCGGCGAACGAGGTCGAGAAGAACGCCCTCGTCACCGGTTCCGCTGTCGCGATCGACCCGGTCACGCGCAGCGCGACCCTCACGGTGCCCGCGAAGTCGGTGACCACGTTCGTCGTGTCGGGGGTCTCCGGCGTCTCGGCATCCGCTCCCCAGGTGAAGGACGGTGCAGGCTACCAGCTGCTCGGGGTGCAGAGCGGCAAGGCGCTCACGGTGCAGGGCACGGGCCTGACGATCCGGGGTGCGGCGACGACGGCGGATGCCGCGACCGCCCAGACCTGGACGGCCACCTCGCTCTCGGGCGCCGGCTCCGACCGGCAGCGCGTGCTGCTGCGCTCCGGCGACGGGCGGTACCTCGCCTCGTCCGGGACCACCCTGACGGTGAAGAGCGAGGCGTCCGAGGTGGCCGCCGCCGATCCCGCCGCGCAGTGGATCCCGACGACGCTGGACGGGCGAGGCTTCGCGCTGCTGAACGTGGCGACGACGCGCGTGCTCGATGTCAACGGCGCGTCGTCCTCCGACGGCACGAGCGTCGGGCTCTGGACCTCGAACAACGGGGACAACCAGGCGTGGACCCTGGCGCCCACCGCCGTGCAGAGCGTGCCCGACGTGACGGCCACGACCGAGCTCGGCGTCGCCCCCACGCTCCCCGCGACCGTGCCGATCCGCTATGCGGGCGGTGCCACGCGCACGGCCGCGGTGACCTGGAACCTCGACGGCCACGTGTGGGCGCCGGGGACCACCGCGGTCACCGGCAGCGGCACCGATCTGTTCGGTATGCCGTTCACCGTGCGCGCGCTCGTGGACGTCGGCAGCTACACCTCGGCGCTGCCGGTCTCGCTCACCACGTATGCGGGGGTGTCGGCGGCCGCGATCGCCGCCGCGGCGCCGCCGACCGTGCCGCTGGAGGTGCGCGTCGGCGGAGCGACGACGTCCGCGGCCGTGACCTGGTCGTGGGCGGGGGTGACGGATGCCGCGTTCGCGGAGCCCGGTGTGGTGACGGTCCGCGGCAGCGCGGCCCTCCCCGGCGGCGGCACGCTTCCGGCCGCGCTCAGCGTCATCGTGACCACGCCCACCGAGAGCAACGTCGCGCGCACCAGCACGCCGTCGGCGACGTACGCGGAGAGCGGCTATCCCGCCACGCGCACGATCAACGGCATCACGACCGACAAGGGATGGTCGAACTGGCGCGGCGGCACGCTCAACGCGTCGGACACGCTGACCTACGCGCTGTCCGCGCCGGTGCCCGTCTCGCACGTCACGGTGTACTTCCAGCGGGATGGCGGAACGTCCTGGGCGCAGACCATGCGCGTCGACCACCGTCTCGGCACGGGAGCCTGGGTGACCGGTGAGACGATCACGGTCGGCACTCCGGCAACCGGCGATCCCGTCGTCGACATCCCGGTGGGTGCGACCTCGGCCGACCAGGTCCGTGTCGTGATGAACGCCTACCCCAACACCCACCTGATCGTGTCGGAGGTCGAGATCTCCGCACCCGCCGCGTCGCCGTCCGCCGTCGCGGACCTCGCACGGCTGAGCGTCGGCTCCACGCCGGTGGAGGACTTCGACGCCGGTATCACGGCCTACGCCGTGGCGGTGTCGGGGTCGGCATGGCCCACCGTGACCGCCACCGCGGTCGACGAGGACGCGGCAGTCGCGATCGTCCAGCCCGCCGACGGCGGGGGGACGGCGCGCGTGACGGTGACGGCGCCGTCCGGTGCGCAGAAGGCGTACACGGTCGCCGTCGCACGCCAGGTCGCCGTCTCCGGCGTCACCATCAGCGGCACCCCGACGGTGGGCTCCGCGCTCACGGCGGTCCCGGGGACGGTCGACCCGTCGGATGCGCAGTTGAGCTACGTCTGGCGGCGCGACGGTGTTCCGATCGAGGGCGCGGTCTCGGCGGAGTACACGGTGAGCACCGCCGACGTCGGGCACGCCGTGACGGTCGTGCTCACGGCATCCGCCGAGGGTTTCGTGGCCGAGGCCGCGGTCTCCGAGGCCGTGACGGGTCAACCGGGCACGCCGGCCGAGGATGCGCTCGTCGCGCAGCTGCAGGGGCGCATCTCGGGCCCGGCGACCATCGCCGCGGGCAGCACGGTCGCGATCCGGGTCGGCGCTGACCGTGCCGGCAGCCCGGTTGCCGCGTGGCTGTTCTCCACTCCCCGCGCGCTCGGCACCGCCACGGTCGCCTCGGCCGGGACGATCGCGGTCACGATGCCGCTGGACGCTCCCGCCGGCGCACATCGCCTGGCGGTGACCGACGCCTCCGGCGCGATGATCGGCTGGTACGCGGTCACGGTGACCGCCGCTCCTCCCGCGCTGGCGACCACGGGTGCCACAGCACCGTTCGCGGTCGCTCTCGGGGCAGCCGCGCTCCTTCTCCTCGTGGGCGGTGCA
>CANSLE010000233.1 GCA_947647645.1 uncultured Microbacterium sp. | reverse complement strand
ACACCACCGCAGAAATCGCGGCATGATCAACACACAAGAACCGTCCGGGAAACCGAAGCAGGCTCCATCGACCTCGCTCTGAACGGCCCAAAAGGTTCGCGGCGACATCGGGAGCCGGAGCTGCTGTGGCCGCTGATCGGGCAGCTCTTCGACGCTGGGGACGCTAAGTCCCGGCAATACGACGATGGGAACACCTCGCCAGACGAGGAACCCCCTCACCCGCCCGCGTGAGCGACGACGGCCAGTACCGGCCCTCGCCGCGCTTCGTGGAATGGCTCATGGGCCTGCCGGAGGGCTGGACCACCGATCCCGGCCTCGCACTCACACTGCCCGAACAGCTCACCGCCCTCGGTGACGGCGTCGTGCCCGCGCAGGCCATCCACGCGCTCGGTGCTCTGCGCCGGGCGCGTGCCGGCGCCTGATTGTCACGATCAGCCGTCAGCCGCTTTCGACTTCTCCCGCCGCGATCCTTGCGACTTCATCGCGAGCGATCGCGAGTGCCCATTCACTGTCGTCGGTCTCGCTGTGGAGCAAATGGAGTGCGAGTCCGTCCACGATGGCGTGGAGTCTGCGGGCGGCAAAGATGAGCCAAGGGTCGCGCGCCCTGCCGGTAAGGAGTTCGACCAGCCTGACGCACGCTTCGAGGAGTTGCGTATGCGCGTGGTCTCTGATCGCGCCGAGGCTCGGCTGCGCCGGACACTCGGCAACAAGGGCGAGGTTGACTTCCAGCTCAGCTCTGCTGTCGGGCTCCAAGGGCAAGAGTCGCTTGATGACATCGAGCGCATACTGCTGCGGGTCGTCCGACCACGGCGTGGCGAGCACGCGTTCGGTGGCGCGTTGCACCATGAGCTCCGCGGAGAACGCCAGCAGCTCAGCGCGTGTGGGGAAAACATGCCGCAGCGACCCTACGACAAGGCCAGCCTGCTCGGCGACGGTGCGCACCGAGACCGCGGAGATGCCGCGGTCCAGGATCACCTGCCAGACTGCCTCTGCGAGTTGGGCCTTTCGAGCCGTCAGGTCGATGCTCCGAGACACACCAATCACTCTAGCACGATCGTGCTAGAGTGATTGGTGTAGCACACTCGTGCTACACGATTGGAGGAGGAGACGTGTCGACGAGCGCAGGGATGAAGCGAGCTCTCGCAGGTCTTCTGCTCGGCGGCTCACTGGTGCTCCTCGTGGGCTGCGGTGTCGTCGAGGACACCCTCGAAGGGCTCGGCGCATCCGGCGACTCCTCGCCCGCTCCGCCCGAGCCGAGCGCGACCGCTGACGGATCGATCCTCGTGACGGTGGAGATCGACAGCGATGCCCCGACCGCGACAGACCTAGACGTCAATATCACCTCGCCCAGCAGCCCGCAGAGCCTCCACGAGGACGAGGTGCAGGTGCCCTTCACTCACGACTTCGCTGTGTCGACAGATGCGTTCTTCCCGCTGCGCGGCACGACGGTCGAGGTGCACGCAGGCCCGAGTGCCACGTTCGTCAGTTGCCGCATCCTCGTGGACAGCGAGGAAGTCGCCACGCACCGTTCGGAGGGCAGCGGCGCGATCGCGACCTGCGAACGCCGCATCCAGCTCGGGCCGTCGTGATCGACGCAACCGGGCTCGGCACGCTCGTCGTACTCGCCCTCATCGACTCCACCAGCTTCGGAACACTGCTCATCCCGATCTGGCTGCTCACCGCCTCCGGCCGGCTGCGCCTCGGACGGATGCTCGTCTACCTGAGCACCGTCGCCCTCTCCTACCTCGCCCTCGGCATCGTCCTGCTCCTGGGGGCCGGCGCATTCCTCGGTGCTTACGGCGACATCCTCGACTCCTCCGCGTTTCTCGTTGGCCAGCTCGCCCTCGGCGTCGCGCTCATGGTGCTCAGCCAGCTCATGGACACCAAGAAGGCACGGGCACGATCCGCAGAGCGCACCGCGAACGGCGGCGGCAGGCTCCTGCGCTGGCGCGGCCGCATCATGAGCGACGCGGAGACGGGTACCGGCTCGGTGGCTGCGCTCACCGTCCTGGCGCTCACTGCCGTCGCGATCGAGGCCGCCTCGATGCTCCCCTACCTCGCCGCCATCGGCATCATCACCGCCCAAGGGCCGGGATGGCCGGCATCGGGCGTGTTGCTGCTGGGCTACTGCCTCGTCATGATTGCCCCGGCACTCGCCCTGACCATCGGGCGGCTCGTCGCCCATCACGCGCTCGAACGTCCGCTGGGCAGAATCGAGCGGTGGCTCACCAAGCACGCGACCAGCACGACCGCGTGGATCATCGGGATCGTCGGGTTCCTCCTCGCCGCCCATGCGATCTTCGACCTCGGCTGGGTCGGAGGATGATCCGTGACTCCGCCCAGTTGAGTCCCGCATAGTGGTGTAGTTCGCGGTGGCCCGTCCGCTCGTCGTAGACGTGGGCGCGGTCACCGTGTAGTCCCTTCGAGGAATCTCCTACAACCCACTCGAAAGGCATCTTCACGATGACCGCACCTCATATTGTCGACCCTGCCGGCCTGCTTGGCGAAGCCCTCGCGGATGCATCGCCGGATCTGATGCGCAGCCTGCTGCAGACCATGATCAACGCCCTCCTGTCCGCCGACGCGGACGCCGTGGTCGGCGCCGAATGGGGCCAACGCAGCGACGACCGCACCGCACAACGCAACGGCTACCGGCACCGCAATCTCGACACCCGCGTCGGGACCATCAACGTTCAGATCCCGAAACTGCGGCAGGGCACCTACTTCCCGGAATGGCTTCTCGAGCGCCGCAAACGAGCCGACACCGCGCTGACCACCGTGGTCGCGGACTGCTACCTCGCCGGCGTGAGCACCCGCCGGATGGACAAGCTGGTGAAGACCCTCGGGATCCACTCACTGTCGAAGTCGCGGGTCTCCCGGATGGCCGCGGACCTCGACAAGCACGTCGAGCAGTTCCGGCACCGTCGCCTCGACGACTCCGGCCCCTTCACGTTCGTCGCCGCGGACGCGCTGACGATGAAGGTCCGTGAGGGCGGGGTCGTGATCAACGCCGTCGTGCTGGTCGCGACCGGTGTGAAAGCCGACGGCCGCCGCGAGGTCCTCGGCCTGCGGGTCGCGACATCCGAGATCGGGGCGGCCTGGTCGGTATTCTTCTCCGACCTCGTCGCCCGCGGCCTGGGCGGGGTCCGCCTGGTCACTTCCGACGCGCACGCCGGGCTGGTCGAAGCGATCGCCGGCCACCTGCCCGGCGCTGTCTGGCAAAGATGCAGAACCCATTACGCAGCCAACCTGATGAGCGTCACACCGAAGACGATGTGGCCGGCGGTGAAAGCGATGCTGCACTCCGTCTACGACCAGCCCGACAAGGTGTCCGTGCACGCCCAGTTCGACAAGCTGCTGGACTACGTCGACGGAAAGCTGCCCGACGCGTTCGAGCACCTCGACAATGCGCGGGCCGAGATCCTCGCATTCACCGGGTTCCCCGAAGGACTCTGGCAGCAGATCTGGCCCAACAACCCGAACGAACGCCTCAACCGCGAGATCCGCCGCCGCACCGACTCCGTCGGCATCTTCCCCAACCGTGACGCGATCATCCGCCTCGTCGGAGCCGTCCTCGCCGAACAGACCGACGAATGGGCCGAAGGCCGCCGCTACCTCGGCCTCGACATCCTCGCCAAGTCCCAACTCACCCTCGTCACCCACACCGGAGGCGAGGTGAGCACCGACACCACCCTCGAGCTCACCGCCTGACCCTGAACAGATCGAAGGAACCCGAGCTACACCACACCCTGGGGCTTGACCCCTGCGATTCGACGCGGACCGAACGTACCTCGGCCTCAGCCGCGACCGAGACCGCACCGAAATCCATATGGCTGCTGCGCGCCGAGCGAGAACGCGCCGCTACTCCACCCACCTGTTTGGCGCTGTAACACAACGCGACCACGCATCGACGAATTTCCGCCAAAGGGCTCAAAGGGGTGTCGACGATCGTGGGAATTCACGGCCCGACTCTATGTATGCACTCAACGGCTACGTAGCGTCTCTCCTGCGGGGATGCCCCCGTAAAGGACAAGACGATCTCGTCCGAGATCCCGAATGAGAGGTATGCAGATGTCACTCAAGAGGAAAATCGCTGTCACCGTGTCAGCACTGGCGCTTGTCGGCGGGATGTCACTGGCAGTTCCCACCGCCGCATCCGCCGCCGATCCTTGCGGCTACTTCAAGCAGGACGGATACGACAAGTACAACCACTGCGGTTCCGACAACGCCTACATCCAGATCGACCAGGTCGTGGGTAACTACTCACAGTGCGTCGGACCCGGCACGACCATCCTCCGCAACCCGGGGAACTACGGCATCTACAGCATCACGAACGCGTTCTACCTGCGCTCCTGCTGACAGGCGAAGCGAGTGAGGGT
>CANSLE010000232.1 GCA_947647645.1 uncultured Microbacterium sp. | reverse complement strand
CGGTCCCCGCCGCCGGTGGAGTCGCACTGCGGTCTTCGGCATGGTCTTCGTGCTGCCGGCCGCGCTGTACATCGTCGTCTTCCAGCTCATCCCGGTGGTGTACGGCTTCGTGCTGTCCTTCACGACCTACAGTCCGTTGAGCCGCAAGGGCCCCACCTTCACGGGCGTCGAGAACTACGCGGACCTGCTCGGCAACGCGGACTTCGGCCATGCCCTGCTGGTCACGGGCCGATACGTGCTGCAGGTCCTGCCGATCACGGTCGTCATCGCGCTGCTGCTGGCGGTGCTCGTGAACAGACCCTTCAGGGGCGTCGGACTGTTCCGCTCGGCGCTCTACATTCCGCACATCGTGTCGCTGACCGCCGTCAGCATGGTCTGGTTGTGGATGTACTCCCAGACCGGCCTGTTCAATGAGGTCCTCCGGTTCTTCGGCCTGCCTCCGCAGAGCTGGTTGCTCGAGGCCGACTCCGCTCTCAACGCCGTCTCAGCGATGCGCGTGTGGAAGGCGCTCGGGAGCAACATGGTGCTGCTGCTGGCGGGACTGCAGTCCATCCCCCGCGAGCTGTACGAGGCGGCGCGGGTGGACGGAGCGGGCCGGTGGGCCAGTTTCCGCTACGTGACCCTGCCGGGGTTGCGTCCGATGCTCGTCTACGTCGTCGCGATGGACGTCATCTACCTCGCGCAGGGCTTCGCCGAGATCTACGTGCTCACCCAGGGCGGGCCGCTCGGCAGCACGACGACCGTGAACTACCTCGTCTACACGGAGGCGTTCCAGTACAACCAGATGGGATCCGCGTCCGCCATGGCGTTCGTGCTCTTCGCCCTCATCGTCGGCTTCTCGGTGCTCGCCGTACGCGGAGTGATGGGAAAGCAACGATGACCGCCTCGGTCCAGACCCGGCGCGCAAGCGCGCTCCGTCGGATGCGGAACACCCCCGGCCCCGGCCAGGGACACATCGGTTCGATCGTCACGCTCGTCGTCATCACCGTGGTGGTGCTCATCCCGTTCGCCTGGGTGGTGTCGCTCTCGTTCACCCCCGCCTCTGAGGCATTCGGGTCCGTCTCGCTCCTGCCGGAGAACCCGACTCTGGAGAACTACGCGACGGCGTTCGTCGACGCCGACCTCTCGCGCGCGCTGCTCAACTCGGGCATCGTCGGGGCGGTCACCGTGCTGACCAACTGCGTGCTGGCGGTGCTCGCCGGCTACGCGTTCGCGATGCTGCCGTTTCCGGGGAACAAAGCACTGTTCTATACGCTCGTCTCCACCGCCGCGATACCCATCTCGGTGACGCTGATCCCGTTGTTCCTCATGGCACGCGGCATCCCGCTCGTCGGCGGGAACGACATCCTCGGACACGGCGGCAGCGGCCTGCTGAACACTCTCGCGGGGGTTGTTCTGCCCTACATCGTCATGCCGATGAACATCTTCCTGGCGCGGCAGTTCTTCACCTCCGCGCCCCTCGAGCTCGGCGAGGCCGCACGCGTCGACGGTGCCGGCGAGCTGCGGATCTTCTTCAGCGTCTACCTGCCGCTCGCGAAGCCGCTCGTCGCAGTCGTGGCGATCTTCTCGTTCACCGGTGTCTGGGACGACTTTCTCTGGCCCCTCGTGGTGACCAGCTCGCAGGAGGTGCAGACCGTACAGCTCGCCCTCGCGCGATTCCTGGGGAGCGGCAACGTGCAGTACGGGCCGCTCATGGCGGGGACCGTCATCGCGACCGTGCCCGTGCTCATCGTGTTCCTGTTCAACCAACGCAGTTTCATCTCCGGGCTCTCGGACGGCAGCGTGAAGGGCTGAGCCCGCCGGATGCACAGCGCCCGATCCGTCCTTGTCCCGGCCCCGCCCAGAAAGGCCCGACACTCCATGCCCACCCGTCATCTCCATGTTCCCTTCGCCGTCATCGGTGGCGGACTCGGCGGCACAGCCGCCGCCGTCACGGCGGCACGCCTCGGCTTGCGGGTCGTGCTGACCGAGCCCACCGAGTGGCTGGGAGGCCAGCTCACGAGCCAAGGGGTACCGCCGGACGAGCACGAGTGGATCGACAGCCAGCGCATCTCGCCGAGCTACAGCGAGCTGCGAACGCGCATCCGTGACCACTATCGGCGCGAGTACCCGCTCACCGACCGCGCGCGGGCGACGGTCACCCTCAACCCGGGCGCCGGCTTCGTCTCCCGCCTCTGCGCCGAGCCGCGCGTCGCCCACCTCGCGATCCGCGAGATGACATCGCCGTTGGAGGCCGCGGGGCTGCTCACCGTGCTGACCGAGCACGTGCCGGTCGGGGCGGAACGCGACGGCGACCGGCTCACCGCGGTGCGACTGATAGACAGGCGCGGAGGCGACGAGGTCATCATCCATGCCGAGCTCTTCGCCGATGCGACCGAGCTCGGCGACCTCCTCGAACTCGGCGGCGTTGCGCATGTCATCGGGGCCGAGGGCGCAGCCGAGACGGGCGAGTTGCACGCGCCCGAGGTCGCCGATCCGCGCGACCAGCAGGCGGTCACGTGGTGCGCTGCGCTCGAGCTGCGTCCGGGCGAGACGCACGTGATCGACCGTCCGGCGAGCTACGAACGGTGGCGCACAACGGTGCCGTCGTTCTGGCCCGGCCCGCAGCTGTCCTGGGTGGATGTCGAACCGATCACGCTCGAACGCCGCGAGCGCCCGCTGTTTGCGGGGCGGCCGGCGGACGCGGTCGACAGTGACGATCTCGACCTCTGGCACTACCGTCGCATCCTCGCCCGCCGCATGATGCGCGAGGACTGGCCGGGCCATGATGTCACCCTCGTGAACTGGCCGCAGATCGACTATTGGGACCGCCCGCTCCTCGGCGTTCGCCCCGTCGACGCCCAGCTCGCACTGCGCGAGACACGTGAGCTGACCCTCTCGTTCATCCACTGGGTGCAGACGGAGGCGCCACGGAGCGACGGCGGCGCCGGCTATCCCGAGCTGGCACCTCGCGGTGACGTCATGGGCACGGCCGATGGCCTCGCCAAGGCCGTGTACGTGCGCGAGTCGCGCCGCATCCGAGCCCTGTTCACCGTCACCGAGGAACACATCGGACGCGAGATGCGCGGCGAGAACGCCGGATCGGCGCTCTTCGAGGACAGCGTCGGTATCGGCTTCTACCGCATCGATCTGCACCCGTCGACGGCGGGGCGCTCGTACGTCGACATCGACTGCTTTCCGTTTCAGATCCCCCTCGGCGCCCTCATCCCCCGGGACACGGTGAACCTGCTGGCGGCCAACAAGAACATCGGAAGCACCCACATCACGAACGGCGCGTACCGACTGCATCCCGTGGAGTGGTCGATCGGTGAGGCGGCGGGTGCGCTCGCGGTCTTCTGCTCCAAACGCCGCACTCGTCCCGACGCCGTACACGCCGACCTTCGCGTGCGGGGCGAGTACCAGCGCCTGCTCAGTGGCACCCTCGGCATCGCCCTCGCATGGAGCGATGAGATCCGCACGGGTGGGTCCCGCAGCGAGGGCGTGGTGACCGCGCGCTGATGATGCAGGCGGGCGGCGCGTACGGGCGCCGGACAGCTGCGGCTCCGTAGAGTGTGATCCGCGCCACCCGCGCGGCCCGGAAGGACACCGACATGAGCTCGAACCCGCCCCCGCCCTCCGTCCAACTCACCACACTGGCGGCCTCCGATCGGCCCGGCTGGCTCACCCGCATGGAGGCCGCGTTCGCCGCTGGCGTGCGCGATGCCGGGCTACGGCCAGGAGAGGAGCCGATCCCCGACGCGAGCGAGATGGACGAGGTGCTCCGCGAACCCGGCGTCGAGGCCCTGCAGATCGTGCGCGACGGCGAGGTCATCGGCGGAGCGGCTGTCGGGTCGAACCAGGGGGGCCGTCGCAGCCTCGAGCTGTTGTTCATCGATGTCGGTCGCCACGGTGCCGGCATCGGTGCGGCCGCCTGGAGCGCGATCGAGGCACGCTATCCCGACACCGAGGTCTGGGAGACCGAAACGCCGTATTTCGACCAGCGCAACATCCACTTCTACATCAACCGCTGCGGATTCCACGCCGTCGAGTTCTTCCACCCCGGCCACCGCCCCGAGCACGACGGCGATAGCGACGGCGACCACTCCGGGCCCGACCGCATGTTCCGCTTCGAGAAGAAGATGACGGGCGCGGACGACAGCCGGCTTCTCGACGCGCAATAGCCGACGGTCGCTCGTCAGGCCACTGCGGCATCCTCCTCCTCGCAGGGGTGCCGGGCGTGGTCGCGGCGCGGAGCGAGCACGAGGTAGA
This sequence comes from uncultured Microbacterium sp., assembly GCA_947647645.1. Taxonomy (GTDB): domain Bacteria; phylum Actinomycetota; class Actinomycetes; order Actinomycetales; family Microbacteriaceae; genus Microbacterium. Next base: position 201 of record CANSLE010000232.1, on the reverse strand, counting down.
CGGCCGCCCCCGCCAGAAGGCCCCAGAAAGCTGCGCCCACGCTGAGAATGACGACTCCCGACATGGTGACCGCGAGGGTCGTGAGCGCGGCGAGTCCCGTCCGCGTGTCGCCACTCATCGCGCTGGTGAGCGCCGTGAGCGCGGAACTGTGAATCGCGGCGGTAGGTGTCGTGGTTTCGGCGCCGTTTAGCGTCCGATGAG
>CANSLE010000231.1 GCA_947647645.1 uncultured Microbacterium sp. | reverse complement strand
GGCGACTCGCCCTTCGGACGATCGGGGCGCGGCGTGGGCATCTACTGGATCGCCAGCGACGTCGCGGCCATCGCCGGCCCGCTCGTCAGCGGCCTCGTCGCGGAACGCGCCGGCTTCGGCGCCGCGTACGCGGTGGCCGTCGTGATCGTCCTGCTCGCCCTCTCCGTTGTGTCGCGCGCCCGACGCGCCGACGGATCGAGACGCCGGAGAGGAGGACTCGAGCCGGGAACGCCGGGGCACCCGGAGCTCGGCTGACGCTCGTCAATCCCGCGCGCCACACCGCGCACACCACGTGAACCGCGACGTCCGCTCATCCCGCAGCCGCGGGGGCGCTCGCCGCATCGACAAAGGAGTCATTCACATGAGTTCACCGCAGACACCTGTGCAGAACATCACCTCGGATCTCATCAGCGCCCGCATGGACCGCATCCCGCGGCTCACGCGGAGTCACTTCCGGGCGCTGAGCATCCTCATCGCCCTCTTCATCTTCGACCTCATCGACATCGGCACGCTCGCCACCGTGGCGCCCGCCGTCCGTGCCCAGTGGGGACTGTCCATCGAGGCGCTGGGGCTTCTCACCTCGACGACCTTCGTCGGCATGGCGTTCGGTGCGATGGTGGGAGGCCGGGTCGCCGACCGCGTCGGCCGGCGTCCCACCCTCATCACGGCTGTGTTCATCTTCTCCGCCGGGTCCCTGCTGTCAGCGCTCGCCACAGGGCCCGAGTTCCTCGGCATCGCCCGGATGATCACGGGCGTCGGCATCGGAGCGACGAGCGGCGGCATCTTCGTGATGGTCTCCGAGATGTTCCCCAAGCCGCTGCGGGGCCGGATGATGGCGATGACCTACGGCATCGCCGGCCTCAGCGGCCCGGCGATGTCATTCCTCGCGCTGCTGGTCATGCCCACCGGAAACTGGCACGTCATCTTCCTCGTGGGCTCCGGGGGCTTCGTCTTCGCGCTGCTGGCGCTGAGGTTCCTGCCGGAGTCGCCGCGGTGGCTCGCGTCCCGAGGCCGCGGGGACCGCGCCGATGCGCAGATGCGCATGTTCGAGGCGGAGTACGAGAGCCGCTACGGCGCGCTCCCGGAGCCGGTGGTGATGGAGGCCCAGCCGGCGACGCGGGGGGCGTTCTCCGATCTGTTCCGTCGCTCCGTCGTCGGCAGGACGGTCGTCGCGAGCTTCCTGTTCCTCATGGCGACGGTGCTCAACTATGGCCTCATCGCCTGGTTCCCGGTCGTGCTGATCGAACGCGGTTACCCCACACAGGAGGCGTACTCGTTCCTCTTCGTGATGTCGTTCGCCACGGTGCTCGGTGCGCTGCTGTCGAGCACGATCATCGACCGGTTCGAACGTAAGTGGGTGATCATGATCGCCGCCGTGGTGCTGGCGGTCTGCTACCTCGTGATCGGCTTCGTCGACAGCGTGCCGGTGCTGCTCACGGTCGGCTTCGCAGCGAGCTTCATCCACAACGGCATCACGACGACGGTCTTCGCCTACATGCCGGAGATCTTCCCCGTCGCCATCCGCGGTCAGGGCACGGGCTTCGCGAACGGCATCGGCCGTCTCGGAGGCATCGTCAACTCCCTTCTCATCGGCGTCATCATCGCCGCCTTCGCGACGGAGGGCCTGTTCGTGTACCTCGCCGCGATCTGCGTCGCCATGTCGATCGGAGCCGTCTTCGGGCCGCGCATGGGCATCCGTGAGGCACGTCGGACGCTCCTGCGTGAGCGCGCAGCCGAGCCGGCGGCCGTTCCCGTCCCGGCCGCACCGCCCGTCGGAACCGCCTGACCCCGGCGACTCCGTCCGGATGCCGCGAGGCGGCCTCCGGACGGAGCGACGTCGCCGGCGGCCTCATCGACCATCCCTACCATCTGCCATATCGACACCGACCGAGGGAGCACGACCCCGTGAATGAGAATGACCTGCTGTACCGCCGTGGCCTGCTGGAGGGCCAGCGCATTCTGGTGACGGGCGGAGGGACGGGACTCGGTGTCGTCATGGCCGACGCTTTCCTGATGCTGGGCGCCGACGTGTTCATCTGCGGGCGGCGACCCGCGGTGCTCGAGGAGGCTGCCGACCGCCTCAGACGCCGCCACGGCGGCCTCATACGCGCCCTCCCGTGCGACATCCGCTCCGACGACGAGATCGACGCCATGCTCGACACCATCTGGGCCGGCGGCCCGCTCACCGCGCTGGTCAACAATGCGGCGGGCAACTTCCTCAGCCGCACGGAGGACCTCACTCCCGGCGGCTTCGACGCGATCTCGCGGATCGTCTTCCGCGGCGGCTTCCTCCTCACCGCGGCCTGCGGACGACGGTGGCTGCGCGACGGTGTCGCCGCGTCGGTGGTGTCGATCCTGGCGTCGTGGATCGACGGCGCGGTCCCCTACACGGTGCCTTCCGCGATGTCGAAGGCCGGGATCGAGATGATGACGCGCTCGCTCGCGGTGGAGTGGGCGCCGCGCGGCATCCGACTCAATGCCATCGCACCGGGCTCCTTCCCGACCGAGGGTGTGCAGGCGCACCTGCGGCCGGGTGAGCCGGTTCTCGAGGCCGGGGGTCCGGACGAGGGCAACCCGATGGGGCGCAACGGCCGGATGACCGAGCTGGCCAACCTCGCCGCGTTCCTCGTGAGCCCGGGCGTCGAGTACCTGACCGGACAGACCATCACGATCGATGGCGGCGCCCATCTCCTGCGGACGCCGGGGCTGGCCGAGCGCGCCTCCTGGTCGGACGAGCAGTGGCGCGCCGAGCGGGAGAGCGTGCGGGAGTACGACCGCACCCATCGCGGATCGTAGGCCGCGCGCCTGAACCGACCCCGACGAGGGGTGGGACCGAGTGGGGGTCAGTCGGTCTCGCCGCGCGGCGCGCGGTGGCCCTCGCTGAAGCTGAGGTTCTTGCCGAAGGCCTTGCCGATGACCAGCGCGATGCCGACGATCACGAGGCCCACGGTGAGCCCGGCGACGGCGGAGACGAACGTGTCGCCGACCCAGACCACGACGGGCCCGAGGGGCTCGAGCGCGTGTTCCACGGCGTGCAGCAGCTCGACCGGCGCATGCCAGCCGACCTCGCCGAGGTTCGCGAGCACGAGGTGGCCTCCCACCCACAGCATCGCCACCGTTCCGACGACCGAGATGACGCGGAAGACCGCAGGCATCGACCGCACGATGCGCATGCCGGTGTGGCGCACGCGCGCCGACGAGCTCTTGGCCATGGTCAGGCCGATGTCGTCGATCTTCACCAGCAGGGCGACCGCCCCGTAGACCAGCGCGGTCATGGCGAGCGCGATCACGGCGAGCACGGCGAGGCGCACCCAGAAGTCGAGCTCCGGATCGACGTTGGACAGGCCGATGAGCATGATCTCGGTCGAGAGGATCAAGTCGGTGCGGATCGCACCCATGACCAGGCGCTTCTCGTCGCGCCCGCCCTCGTCGTCGTGACCGCCGTGGTGAAAGCCGAACCACTCCAGCACCTTCTCGGCGCCCTCGAAGCAGAGGTACGCGCCGCCGACGATGAGCAGCCACGGCAGCACCCAGGGTGCGAAGGCGGTGAGCAGCATCGCGATCGGGATGATGATGAGGAACTTGTTCGCCAGCGATCCGAGCGCGATGCGTCCGACGACGGGCAGCTCGCGCGCGGGGGACAGTCCCTGCACGTACTGCGGGGTCACGGCGGCGTCGTCGATGACCACACCCGCCGACTTCGCCGATGCCTTGAGCGCGGCGCTGAGGATGTCGTCGACGACGGCGAGCAGACCCACGGACATGCCAGCAACAGTACCCGGCGCGGGCGTCACGTCCGCGGATGCCGGGGCTTGCATCGCTCGAATCGATTCGATAGCCTGAATGCAGGCGCTCCCGTGGGGGGCGCCGTTCGCCGTTTCCGCCCCTCTTCTCGAACCCGGTCGTATGTCACGTTCCCTCACCACCGGTAGCCCTTGGCGCGTCATCCTCGCCTTCGCGGTGCCCCTGCTCATCGGCAACGTCGTCCAGCAGCTCTACCAGTTCGCCGACGCCATCGTGGTCGGACGCCACCTCGGCGTCGACGCGCTCGCCGCGGTCGGGGCGACCGGCAGTCTGCTGTTCCTCCTGCTGGGCTTCGCATGGGGTCTCACGAGCGGCTTCGCGATCCCGACCGCGCAGGCCTTCGGCGCTCGGGACTTCGCGGCGGTGCGGCGATCGGTCGCGTCGGGCACGGTGCTCACCGTCCTCGCGACGATCGTGCTGACGGTCGCGGCGCCACTGCTGGCCGGCCCCGCGCTGCACCTGCTGCAGACGCCGCCCGAGCTCATGGACGAGGCGACCGTGTTCGCGCAGATCAGCTTCCTCGGCGCCGGCGCGATCATGGGCTTCAACTACCTGTCGGCGATCATTCGGGCGATCGGCGACTCTCGGACTCCGCTCGTCTTCCTCACCATCGCGTGCGTCCTCAACGTCGCGCTCGTGATCGTGATGGT
>CANSLE010000230.1 GCA_947647645.1 uncultured Microbacterium sp. | reverse complement strand
CACGGCCGCCCTCGCCGAGGCGGGCCTGCCACCCGACGCGATCGATCGGACGGTGGGCGAGCTCTCCGGCGGGGAGGCCGTGCTCGCGGCTCTCGTGGGCGTCGCACTGCGCGCGGCGCCCATCGCGCTGCTCGATGAGCCGACCAACAATCTCGACCGCGACGCGCGGGCGCGCGTCCACGACCTCGTCGGACGCTGGCGGGGCACGCTCATCGTCGTCAGCCACGACACCGCGCTCCTGGAGCGGATGGACGAGACCGCGGAGCTGTACGGCAGCTCCCTGTCCACCTTCGGCGGCCCGTACTCCGCATGGCGCAGGGCGCACGAGGACGAACAGGCCGCCGCGCGCCAGGCCGAGACCGCGGCGCGGCAGCAGGCACGGCGCGAGAAACGCGACCGCATCCATCAGGAGCAGGTGCTGGCGACGCGTGCCGCGATGGGCCGGAAGACCGCCGCGGAGAGGCGAGAGCCGAAGATCGTGATGGGGGGCAAGAAACGCGCCGCCCAGGTCTCCGCCGGACGGCTACGGGTCGAGGCCCGCGAGAAGGAGACCGAGGCGCGGGCCGTGCTCGACGCCGCCGAGCGTCGCGTCCGCGACGACGAGTCGGTGCACATCGAGCTGCCCGACCCCCGTGTCGCGGTGGGTCGCCGCATCGCGACGATCGGCGACGGTGAACGGTCATGGACCGTGCAGGGGCCCGAGCGCGTCGCGCTCGTCGGGCCCAACGGGGCCGGCAAGACGACGCTGCTGGAGCGGCTCGTGGGCGGGGCGGGTGCCGGTTTCGGCGCTGCGTCCCCGACGGGCGCCACGGCCGATGTTCCGCATAACTCCGCCTCGGCAGTGCCTGGGGACCCTCCGGGGCCGGCTTCCGCCACGTTCCGGCGGAGTTGTGCAGATGCCGTGGCGCACACCGACCGGATCGGCTACCTCTCGCAGCGCGTCGACGGCCTGGATGACGACGCGTCGCCGCTGGTGAATCTGCGGCGCGCGGCACCCGGGCTCGGCGACGTCGAGCTGCGCAACCGCCTCGCGCGGTTCCTCCTGCGCGGTAACACGGTGCTGCGGCCGGTGTCGGCGCTGTCGGGCGGCGAACGGTTCCGTCTGGCGCTGGCGTATCTGGTGATGGCCGACCCGCCGCCCCAGCTGCTGGTGCTCGACGAGCCGACGAACAACCTCGACCTCGACACCGTCGATCAGCTCGTCGTGGCGCTGGCCGCGTTCCGGGGAGCCGTCATCGTGGTGAGTCACGACGACGCGTTCCTCCGACGCCTGGGACCCGATCTCGTGCTCGAGCTGCGGGAGGGGGCGCTGGCGGAGACGACGCTCCACTGAGGCGAGCGGCGGTGACGCCGTTCCGTTCTCTCTCCGCATGTTCCGCTCTCCGTCCGCAGAGACCCGGAACGCAACGGCGACCGCTGTCTTCCGGGGCCGGGCCTGCGGAGAGAATCCGCCGAGACTGAATTCGGAACGGCGGAGCGGCGGAGCACAGGCACGCAGCGCGGGACGCGCGAACCGTTCGCCCGCCGCGAGCATCCGCCCGCGTGTCGGGGGTCCGCGGGAAGATGGGTCGATGGCCGATGTGCTGGAACGGTTCGGTCCTGCGACCCAGGACTGGTTCCGTGGCGCCTTCGCCCAGCCGACCAGCGCGCAGGCCGGGGCGTGGGAGGCGATCTCGGCGGGCAAGCACGCCCTCGTGGTGGCCCCGACGGGCTCGGGCAAGACCCTCTCGGCCTTCCTCTGGGCGATCGACCGCGTGTTCCGCGAGAAGGCCGCCGCCCCGCCCACGCCGGCACCGCGCGCGGGCACGAGAAGAAAGAGGGAGGATGCCGCGGGCACACGCATCCTGTACATCTCGCCGCTGAAGGCGCTCGGCGTCGACGTGGAGCGCAACCTCCGCTCGCCGCTCGTGGGCATCGGGCAGGCGGCGCGGCGACTCGGCATCCCCCTCGCGGAGGTCACCGTCGGCGTGCGCTCGGGCGATACGCCGATGGCCGATCGCCGCAAGCTGGTCACCGATCCGCCCGACATCCTCATCACGACGCCGGAGTCGCTCTATCTCATGCTGACGTCGCAGGCCGCGCAGACGCTCGTCAACGTCCACACCGTCATCGTCGACGAGGTCCACGCCGTCGCGGCCACCAAGCGCGGCGCGCACCTTGCGGTCAGCCTGGAGCGCCTCGACGCCCTGCGCCGCGGCGACGACCCCGACCGTCCCGCCGCGCAGCGCATCGGCCTGTCGGCCACCGTGCGGCCGATCGACGAGGTGGCGCGCTTTCTGGGGGGTTCGGCGCCCGTGGAGATCGTCGCTCCGCGCGCCACCAAAGCCTTCGACCTGCGGGTCGTCGTGCCGGTGTCCGACATGCTCAACCCGCCGCCGGCGCCCGACCGCACCGCCCCTGACGAGGGCGACACGACGGCCGCCGACGGTGAGGGGGACTGGTTCGCCCCGTCGCAGCCCACGGAGGTCACCGGATCGGTGTGGCCGCACGTGGAGGAGGCGATCGTCGATCGTGTGCTGGCGCACCGCTCGACGATCGTGTTCGCCAACTCCCGGCGTCTCGCGGAGCGCCTCACGGGACGCCTCAACGAGATCTATGCCGATCGGCTCGGCCTCGATCTTCCGGCGGCGGTGGTCCCCGCCGCCATGATGGCGCAGGCGGGAGCCAGCGCCGGCGCGCCCCCCGAGCTGGCGAAGGCCCATCACGGCTCGGTGTCGAAGGAGCAGCGCGCACAGGTCGAGGACGAGCTGAAGCGCGGCATCCTGCGCTGCGTCGTGGCGACGAGCTCGCTGGAGCTCGGCATCGACATGGGCGAGGTCGATCTCGTCATCCAGGTCGAAGCGCCGCCGTCGGCCGCGTCCGGCCTGCAACGCGTCGGACGCGCAGGGCACCAGGTCGGCGAGGTGAGTCGCGCCGCGCTGTTCCCGAAGCACCGCGGTGACGTGCTGCACACCGCGGTGGTCACCGAGCGGATGCTGGCCGGCCAGATCGAGGCGATCAGCATTCCGCAGAACCCGCTCGACATCCTCGCGCAGCAGACCATCGCCGCCTGCGCGGTCGGTCCGGTCGACGTCGAGGGCTGGTTCGAGACCGTGCGCCGCTCGGCGCCGTTTCGCACCCTCCCGCGCTCTGCGTACGAGGCGACCTTGGACCTGCTCGCGGGGAAGTACCCGTCCGACGAGTTCGCCGAGCTGCGCCCGCGGGTCGTCTGGGACCGCGATCACGGCATGCTGACCGCGCGTCCGGGAGCGCAGCGCGTCGCCGTCACGAGTGGCGGCACCATCCCCGACCGCGGTCTGTTCGGAGTCTTCGTCGCCGGGGAGACACGCAACGCGCGCGTCGGTGAGCTCGACGAGGAAATGGTCTACGAGTCGCGCGTCAACGATGTGTTCACCCTGGGCACGACGAGCTGGCGCATCGTGGAGATCACCCACGACCGCGTCAATGTGCTCCCCGCCTTCGGCCAGCCCGGCAAGCTGCCGTTCTGGCACGGCGACGGTCTAGGGCGCCCCGCCGAACTGGGCGAGGCTCTGGGGCGGTTCTCCCGCGAGCTCGCCGCCGCGGGCACCGAGAAGGCCACGACCCGGTTGCGCGCGTCCGGCCTCGACGACAACGCGATCGGCAACCTCCTGGCCTACCTGGAGGAGCAGAAGGAGGCCACCGGCAGCCTCCCCACCGACCGCACGCTCACCGTCGAGCGCTCACGCGACGAGGTCGGCGACTGGCGCGTCATCCTGCATTCCCCGTACGGCATGCACGTGCACGCTCCCTGGGCCCTCGCCGTCAATGCACGCATCCGCGAACGTCTGGGGGTCGAGGGCTCGGCGGTCGCGAGCGACGACGGGATCATTGCACGGGTGCCGGATGCCGAGAGCGAGCCGCCCGGCGCCGAGCTGTTCGTCTTCGAACCCGACGAGCTCGGACAGCTGGTGACCGACGAGGTCGGCGGCTCGGCGCTGTTCGCCTCGCGCTTCCGCGAGTGCGCGGCGCGCGCGCTGCTGCTCCCCCGCCTGAACCCCCACAAGCGCTCGCCTCTCTGGCAACAGCGGCAGAAGTCCGCCCAGTTGCTGGAGGTCGCGAAGAACCACCCGACGTTCCCGATCATCCTGGAGACGCTGCGCGAGGTGCTCCAGGATGTGTACGACCTGCCCGCGCTGCTGCGCATCGCCCGGTCGATCGGCGACCGTCGCATCCGCCTGGTCGAGACCACGACGAGCACACCGTCGCCGTTCGCGCGCGACCTGCTCTTCGGATATGTCGGCGCGTTCATGTACGAGGGCGACTCCCCTCTGGCCGAGCGTCGTGCGGCCGCCCTCTCGGTGGACCCCGCCCTGCTCGGGGAACTGCTCGGCACCGTCGAGATGCGCGAGCTCCTCGACCCGGCCGTCATCGCACAGTTCGAGCGCGAGGCCCAGCGGCTCGATCCCGCCCGGCGCGTGCGCGGTGTCGAGGGGGTCGCCGACCTGCTGCGTCTGCTCGGCCCCCTGGATGCCGCGGAG
>CANSLE010000229.1 GCA_947647645.1 uncultured Microbacterium sp. | reverse complement strand
GCCAGCAAGCTTGCCGGCGATGTCGCGATCCAGGCGGCGGGCGGCGCGCATCTGCGCACGGGTGAGAGTGGTGCGGCTGCCCTCGTCGCGCACCAGGTTGCGGGTGATGAAGAGGTTGATGACACCGATCACCAGGATGATGAGGAAGAGGATCCAGGCGAGCGCCGCAGCGCGGCCCAGGTTCCACTGCCCCCAGCCGATGTCGTACAGCCAGAGGGAGATGGTGAGCCACTGGTTGTTGGCGCCGCCCGTGCCGGTCTGGTCGTACATGCGCGGCTCATCGAAGATCTGCAGACCGCCGATGGTCGACGTGATGATGACGAAGATCAGGGTCGGGCGCAGGCTCGGCAGGGTGATCGAGAAGAACTGACGCACCTTGCCGGCACCGTCCACGGTCGCCGCCTCGTAGTAGTCACGCGGGATCGCCTGCATGGCGGCCAACAGGATCAGGGTGTTGTAGCCGGTCCAGCGGAAGTTCACCATCGTCGCGATCGCGATGTGGCTGGCGAACGTGTCGGAGTGCCACATCACCGGCGGGACGCCGATGCTGGTCAGCCAGGTGTTGATGATGCCGTACTGGTCGCCGAACATGTTCGAGAAGACGAGCGCGACGGCCACAGGGGCCATGACGTAGGGCACGAGCACGCCCATGCGCCAGAACGTCTTGGCGCGGATGTTCTGGTCGAGCAGCGCCGCGATGAAGACGGCGGCGATCAGCTGCGGCACCGAGGACAGCAGGAAGATGCTGAACGTGTTGCGCAGCGCCGCCCAGAACTTGGGATCGGAGATGACCGTGGCGTACTGGTCGAAACCGACGAACGTGCCGGAGTTGCGAACGAGGTCCCAGTCCATGAACGAGATCACCGCGGTGTACCCGATCGGGAAGAGCCCGACGACCAGGAACAGGATGAAGAACGGGGAGATGTAGAGGTACGGGGACAGCTTGAGGTCCCACGAGCTCAGCCGGTTGCCGAAGCCGATGCGCTTCGGCTGACGCGCGGTGGCGGCGGTGCCGCGCACGCGCGTGGAGGTACGGGTGGTATCCACTCTTCAGTCCTTCGGTTCTCGTGGATGGGGCAGGGAGCGGGCCCGGAGGGGTCCTCCGGGCCCGCTGTGGTGTGTCTGCCGTGGTCCTTACTTGATCGCGGCGACTTCCGTCTGCCACTGGGCCCACGAGGTGGCCTTGTCCTGCGTGCCCTCTTCGACGCGGGTCAGAGCCTTCTGCATCGCGTCGTTGATCTGGAAGTAGAACCGGCCCTTGAACGGCGACACGGTGACGGCGTTGGCGCGGTCGGTGAGGATCTTGCCCACCGGAGCGTTGTTGAAGAAAGCGTTCTTCGCGCTCAGCAGCGTGTCGGACTTCATCGCGTCGACCTGGCTCGGGAACGTGCCCGCCTTCTCGAAGGCCATGAGCTGCGTGTCCGGGCTGGTCAGCCAGTCAGCGAGCTGCTGGGCAGCCGCGACGTTCTTGCCGTTGGCGGGGACGGTCAGGTACGAGCCGCCCCAGTTGCCGCCGCCGCCGGGGAAGACGTTGGCGATGTCCCAGCCCTTGACGTCCTTGGCGTTGCCGGAGATGACACCGAGCATCCAGCCCGGGCACAGCATCGTCGCGAACGAGCCGTTGGACAGGCCGGCCATCCAGTCGTCGGACCACTGGCTGAGGTGCGCGGACTGCGTCTTGGCGGCGTCGAGCACCTGGTTGTAGATCTTCTCGACCTTCGGGTCGATGGTGATCTTGCCGTCCGAGGGGTTCTCGTACGCAGCCTCGACCTGGTTGATCATGCCCTGGTACGTGCCGCCGGCAGAGTCGAAGAACGCCTTGCCGGTCGCGGCGGTGTACTTCGCGCCCAGGTCGAAGTAGGTCTTCCAGTCGCCCGTGAGGAGCTTCGCGACCGCGTCGCGGTCGGTCGGCAGGCCCGCCGCGGCGAACAGGTCGGACCGGTAGCAGACGCCCTCCGGCCCGATGTCGGTGCCGTAGCCGATGACGTTGCCCTTCGGGTCGGTCGCCGCCTTGGTCTTCCAGTCCAGCCAGCGGCTCTTGAGGTCGCTGGGCACGGGGGCGAGCAGGTCGGAGTACTTCATGACCTCGGGCAGCCAGTCGACCTCGATGGCTTCGATGTCCGCCAGGCCGGTCTTGCCGAGCTTCTGGAAGTAGTTGGCGCGCGCGTCGTTGCTCGTGGCCGCCTTGTTGTGCACGATCGTCACGTTCGGGTGCTGCTTCGTGTACTCGGCGAACAGGGCGTCCGTGTAGCCGAAGTCGTTGAAGGTCGCAACGGTCAGGGTGACCTTCTCGTTGGGGTCGGCCGTGGCTGCCCCGCCGCCACCGCCGGCACAGCCGGCCAGGACGAGGGCGGAGGTGGTCGCGACGCCGGCCACGAGGCCGATGCGCCGCAGTGCGCGTGTGTTCACGTGTCACTCCTTTGTGGATGTGTTTCAGGTGCGTGGGTCGCGTTCCCGTCTCCCCGCGTTCATCGCGTCGTTGTCGGAATGGGAGCGCTCTCACCGGACACCGACGACGTTATGGGATCGCTCCCAAGAACGCAAGGGAGCGCTCCCATGCACTCATCACGGTTGCATAACGGTCGCCGGGACAAATGCGGCCTCCCTTGGCCCCGCGCCACCGCTGCGCCAAGGGAGGCCGGGGGACGGATGCCCGTAGACTGATGGCGACCCCGTCCCTCCCGCGGTGCGCCGGCCCCGGCATCCACGATCGCGGGACGACCCCGCGGCCGAGAGCGGCCCTCAGGAGGACCGAATGCCCACGATCGTCGTCGACGTCATGCCCAAGGCCGAGCTGCTGGACCCGCAGGGCAAGGCCGTCGCCGGCGCCCTCGATCGGCTCGGGGTGGAGGGCTTCTCCGCCGTCCGCATCGGCAAGCGCTTCGAGCTGACCGTCGACGTCGCCGACGAGAAGACGCTCGAGACCGTGCGCACGCTCGCGGACGAGGTCCTCTCGAACTCCGTGATCGAGGACGTGGTCGGCATCGAGGTCGTCGAGTGACCGCGCGGATCGGCGTCATCACCTTCCCGGGTTCGCTCGACGACGGCGACGCGCACCGCGCGATCCGCCTGGCCGGTGCCGAGCCTGTCGCCCTCTGGCACGGCTCGCACGACCTGGACGGCGTCGACGCCCTCGTGCTGCCCGGCGGCTTCAGCTACGGCGACTACCTGCGCGCCGGCGCGATCGCCGCTCTCGCCCCGATCATGACCGAGGTGAAGGATGCCGCCGCGAAGGGCATGCCCGTCCTCGGCATCTGCAACGGTTTCCAGATGCTCGTGGAGGCGCACCTGCTGCCGGGCGGTCTGATCCGCAACGCCCACCAGCAGTTCATCCGCCGCGACCAGCGCCTGCGCGTCGAGAACGCCACGACGGCCTGGACCTCGCAGTTCGAGGCCGGGCAGGAGATCACGATCCCGCTGAAGAACGCCGACGGCGGATACATCTGCTCCGCCGAGACGCTCGGGCGGATCGAGGGCGAAGGCCTCGTCGCCTTCCGCTACCTCGGCGTGAACCCGAACGGATCGCTCGACGACATCGCCGGCCTGACGAACGAGCGGGGCAACGTCGTCGGCCTCATGCCGCACCCGGAGCACGCGGTGGAGCCGGGCTTCGGCCCCGACACCCCCGCCGCGATGCGCTCGGGCGTGGACGGCCTGGCGTTCTTCACCTCGGCGATCGCCGCCGTGGTGAGCGCCGCCGCCTGAGGTCACCCCACCTCAGACGGTGCCGGCCGGCGGCCAGAGGCCGATGACCAGCGCGATCAGCAGCACCGACGTCAGCTCGAAGCCGATCGTGAGCACCGTCAGCTGCGAGGGGCGCCCCTCGAACGCGTCGTGTGTGATGACGCGCGCCGCGGTGAAGCCCGCCCACAGGGTGATCGCCGTCACGAGAGCCGACGCGAGGTAGCCGCCACCGGAGAAGTGCCATGCGATCGCGACCGAGCCGGCGAGTACCCATGCCGTCAGGAACGTGACGGCCGCCGACACGATCAGCGGGATCGCCGGCGACCCTCGACGCGCACCCATGTCGATGCGCGCCAGGCGCGCCCACCGCTCGAGGAAGAGCGCCGGCGAGTACCAGGCGGCGCCGAGCGCCATGCTGAGGACTGTGCCGATGAGCACGGCCCAGTAGTTGATCTCGGGGATCATGACGCCTCCTGACGGTCGAGCCGACGCTGTGCCGCCGAGGCTATCGCGTCGGCATCCGAGGCGCACCGCCTTTCTCCCGCGGCACGACTCTCCTGCTGCCAGGCCCCGACCGCGCGGCAGGGCCGACCATGCGGCAGGGCCGACCGCGCGGCAGGGCCGACCGGAATGCAAGGCCGACCGGAATGCAAGGCCGGGTGCGCGACACACCGCACCGCGCTCGCCCCCCACGGCGCGCCACGCGGCATCCCTTGCAGTTCGGTTCGCGGGGGCGCCGCGGGGCAGGGGCGGGGCAGATGCCGGGGTCAGGCGGAGGTGCGACACATGGCACAGACCCGGGCCGACCGGAATGCAAGGCCG
>CANSLE010000228.1 GCA_947647645.1 uncultured Microbacterium sp. | reverse complement strand
GCTGATGGCGCTCGATGCCGCCGCCGCGTCGCACGACGCGGCGGCGCAGCGAAAGATCGCGAACCGCCTCCGCCGTGCGCGCGGCCAGCTCGACGCCGTCATCGCGGCCGTGGAGGAGGGCAGGTCCTGCCGCGAAGTCGTGACGCAGCTCGCGGCGGTCTCCAGCGCGCTGGACCGTGCCGGCTTCGCCATCGTGTCCACGGCCCTCCGCGAGTGCCTCGCGGACCCCGAGGGTGCCGCGACCGATGACGGCATCACGGCGGACGAGCTCGAGAAGCTCTTCCTCATGCTCGCCTGACCCGCTGCCGATGCGGCCTTCGGGGCTCGGGACTGGCAGACTGGATCGGCATACCCGCCGTCTGGCGGGGTGCGGTCCGCCGTGGTGTAACGGCAGCACGACAGCCTTTGGAGCTGTGAGGTTCAGGTTCGAATCCTGGCGGCGGAGCATGACAGAGAACACGTTGGACGCGTCCCTCGCCGTCGTCATCCTCGCGGCCGGGCAGGGCACGCGGATGCGGTCCTCGCTGCCGAAGGTGCTCCATCGCATCGGGGGCCGGCCCCTGGTGGGACACGTGCTCGACACCGCCCGCGACCTGTCCGCGGCCCACGTGCTCGTCGTCGTCCGCCACGAACGCGACCTCGTCGCCGACGCCGTGACCGGCATCTCGCCCGAAGTCGTCGTCGTCGACCAGGACGAGATCCCCGGGACCGGGCGCGCGGTCGAGGTCGCGCTCGAGGCGGTGCCGGACTTCGACGGCGACGTGCTGGTGCTGTCGGGGGACTGCCCGTTGGCGGATGCCGCCACATTGTCGGCCTTCGTGGCCGAACACCGCGCGTCGGGTGCGCGGGCGACGCTGATGACCGCGGTCATGAGCGATCCGACCGGCTACGGCCGCGTCCTCCGCGACGCCGACGGCACCGTGGCGCGGATCGTGGAGCAGAAGGATGCGACGGCCGTCGAAGCGGCCGTGACCGAGATCAACGCGGGGATGTACGTCTTCCAGACGCCCGCGCTCCGTGCGCGCCTTCGCGAGGTCGGCACCGACAATGCCCAGAACGAGAAGTACCTCACGGACGTCGTCGGCCTCCTCCGTGCCGCGGGCGAGCACGTCGCGGCATCCCTCGTCGACGACGTGACGGTGACGTACGGCGTCAACGACCGCGCCCAGCTCGCCGAGGTCGGACGGCTGCTGAACGCCCGCACCGTCCGCCGGTGGCAGCTCGACGGCGCGACGATCCAGGACCCCGCCACCACGTGGATCGACGTGACGGCGACCCTCGCCCCCGACGTGACGGTGCTCCCGAACACGCACATCCTCCGGGCCACCGCGGTCGCCGCCGGTGCCACCATCGGCCCCGACACGACGCTGGAGGACTGCGAGATCGGCGAGAACGCGGTCGTGCGCCGCACCGACGCGATCCTCGCCGTCATCGGCGCGGGGGCCACTGTCGGTCCGTTCGCCTACCTGCGTCCAGGGACCGTGCTCGCGGCCGACGGCAAGATCGGCACGTTCGTCGAGACGAAGAACTCCACCATCGGCGAGGGCAGCAAGGTCCCCCACCTCTCGTACATCGGCGACACGACGATCGGTCGCGGGGTCAACCTCGGCGCCGGCGCGATCACGGCGAACTACGACGACATCGCCAAGCACCGCACCGTGATCGGCGACGAGGTGCACTCCGGCTCGCACAACGTGTTCGTCGCGCCCGTTAGGATCGGAGACGGCGCCAAGACCGGAGCCGGCGCGGTGATCCGCAAGGACGTCCCGCCCGGTGCCCTCGCCTTGAGCGTTGCCCCCCAGCGCAACATCGAGGGGTGGGTCGAGAACCACCGATCGGGAACGGCCGCGGCGGCAGCAGCCGCGAAGTCCCGATCTGCACAGGAAGCGGACGATGGCGCGCAAGAAGCACACGGTTGATCTGGACGTCGAGCGCGGGATCGCCCCGGGACTCGTCGCCAAGACCAAGAAGCGTCTGGTCGTCGCGAGCGGGAGCTCGCACCCGACGCTCTCCCACGACGTGGCACAGGCTCTCGGGACGGAGCTCGTCCCGACGGAGCACCGTACGTTCGCGTCGGGGGAGATCCTCACGCGCTTCGAGGTGTCGATCCGCGGCTGCGACGCCTTCATCATCCAGTCGTTCGGCCCGCCGGTCAACGAGTGGCTCATGGAGCTGCTCATCATGCTGGATGCCGCCAAGCGCGCATCCGCGAAGCGGATCACCGTCGTCGCGCCGTACTATCCGTACTCGCGTCAGGACAAGAAGGGCCGCGGTCGCGAGCCGATCAGCGCGCGTCTGGTGGCCGACCTGCTGAAGACCGCCGGTGCGGACCGCGTCATGAGCGTCGACCTCCACGCCGCGCAGATCCAGGGCTTCTTCGACGGCCCCGTCGACCACCTGTTCGCCAAGCCGGTGCTGCTCGACTACTTCCAGAAGAGCTTGTCGGCCGAGGACCGCGAGAAGCTGACGGTCGTCTCGCCCGACACGGGGCGCGTGCGAGTCGCGGACCAGTGGTCGGACTCGCTGGGCGCGCCGCTGGCGATCATCCACAAGCGCCGCGACCCGAACGTGGCCAACCAGGTGACGGTCAACGAGATCGTCGGTCACGTGGGCGGACGCGTCTGCCTGCTGGTCGACGACATGATCGACACGGGCGGGACGATCGTCAAGGCTGCGCAGGCGCTCAAGGCGAACGGCGCCGAGCGTGTCATCGTCGCCGCCACCCACGCGGTCTTCAGCGACCCCGCGACGCAGCGCTTGCAGGATGCCGCGATCGACGAGGTCGTCGTCACCGACACGATCCCGCTTCCGCCCGAGAAGCGCTTCCCGGGGCTGACCATCCTGCCGATCGCGCCGCTGCTGGCGCGCGCCATCAAGGAGGTCTTCGAGGACGGGTCCGTCACGAGCATGTTCGACGGCGCGGCCTGAGCCGTCCGAGCGTGCGGCGTGCCCGTGTTCTGCCGGCCCCGTGGCGAGCGCCCATCCGGCGATCCTTCTAGGATCGCGCTATGACGTCTCACGCCGCGAATGCCGAACTCACCATCACGGGAGCGCACGGACGCGACGCGGATGAGCTCCGTGCCGCCCTCGGCACGGGCAGCGAAGGGCTGTCCGACCACGAGGCGCGCGCGCGCCTGGAGCGGGTCGGGCCCAACCTGCTTCCGGAGGCCGCCCGCACCCCCGCATGGCTGCGCTTCCTGTCGCACTTCAACGACACGCTGATCTACATCCTGCTCGCCGCCGCTGCGATCAAGGCGGTGATGGGCGACTGGCTCGATTTCTGGGTGATCGTCTCGGTCGCCGTCATCAACGCGGTGATCGGCTACGTGCAGGAGGGGCGTGCGGAGAAGGCGTTGGCCGGCATCCGTGGCATGCTGTCCTCCGATGCGACGGCGCGACGCGACGGACGGTGGACCACCGTGGCCGCCGCCGACCTCGTTCCCGGAGACCTCGTGCGGCTCATGCCCGGCGACAAGGTGCCGGCCGACGCCCGCATCGTCGAGGCCTCGCAGCTGCGGATCGACGAGGCGGCGCTGACGGGGGAGTCGGTGCCGTCCTCGAAGGACACCGCCCCCGTCGCCGTGGACGCGGGGGTCGGCGACCGCTCCTCGATGGCCTTCTCGGGCACGATCGTCACCGGTGGACAGGGGACCGCGATCGTCACCGCGACCGGCGAGGCCACGGAGATCGGCAAGATCCAGGCCCTCGTGGGCGACGCGGGCTCGCTCGAGACCCCGCTCACCGTCCAGCTGAACGCCTTCGGCAAGCGGCTGACGCTCGTGATCCTCGGAATGGCGCTGACCATGATGGTCATCGGGCGCTACCTGCACGGCATGCCGCTGCCCGAGCTCGTCTCGGCCACCATCGGCTTCGCGGTCGCCGCGATCCCGGAGGGGCTGCCCGCGCTCGTCACGATCACCCTCGCGATCGGCGTGCAGCAGATGGCGCGCCGCCACGCGATCACGCGGAAGCTGCCCGCGGTGGAAGCTCTCGGCTCGGTGACGACGGTCTGCTCCGACAAGACCGGCACCCTCACGAAGAACGAGATGACCGTCCGCACGATGGTCACGCCCGTCGCGCGATATGAGGTGTCTGGACTGGGCTACGACCCCGCGGGTGACATCGCGCCCGCGGGGGGAGCCGACCTCGCCGCGCTTCTCGCGGTCGCCGACCTCTGCAACGACGCCACTGTGGAGCGCGTCGCGACCGGTCCCGATGCACTGCACGGCAGCGGCTGGTCGCTGGTGGGCGAGCCGACCGAGGGCGCTCTCAAGGTCGTCGCGATGAAGGGCGGAGCGGATGCCGTCGGCACGCGCCGTATCGGTGTCGTGCCCTTCGACTCGGCCCACAAGTTCATGGCGACCCTCAACGAGAGCGCCGACGGATCGCGGGCGATCCTGGTCAAGGGTGCCCCGGACCGTCTCCTGGATCGGGCGCTGACCCAGCGCGGCGCGGACGGAGCGGAGCCGCTCGACCGCTCCTTCTGGGAGGGCGCGGTCGAGGAGCTCAGCGG
>CANSLE010000227.1 GCA_947647645.1 uncultured Microbacterium sp. | reverse complement strand
GATCCGGCCGTGGCGATCGCCGCCCGTGCCGCCTCGCCTGGCCTCGCCTCGGCTCGCCTCGCCCAGCCGCCGCCTCCGCCTGCACCTGCACCTGCACCTGCACCTGCACCTGCACCTCCGCCTGCACAACCCAACTGCAAGGCCGCAGCCGCAACACGCCGCGCCAGCACGCCCGACCACGGCGCGCCGCCCGGCATCCCTTGCACTTCGGCCCCGAGCCACCCCAAACACGCAACCGCACCCGCCTCCCCCACCGGATGCCGCGGCCCGCTCAGACGGAGAAGTACGTCGCCTCAGGGTGGTGGAAGACGAACGCGTCGGTGGACTGCTCGGGGTGCAGCTGCAGTTCCTCGCTCAGCTCGACCCCCATCCGCTCCGGACGCAGGAGTTCGACGACCTTGCGGCGATCCTCCATGTCGGGGCACGCCGGGTAGCCGAGCGAGAAGCGCGCGCCGCGGTACTCGAGCCTGAACAGGCCGGCCGCGTCGGCGGGATCCTCCCCGGCGAAGCCGAGCTCGGCGCGGATGCGCGCATGCCAGAACTCGGCGAGCGCCTCGGTCAGCTGCATCACCAGCCCGTTCAGCTCGTAGTAGTCGCGGTAGCGGTCCTCGGCGAACATCTTCGCGGTGACAGCGTCGATGGCCGCCCCCGCCGTGACCAGCTGCACGGGCAGAACATCGACCTGCCCCGACGCGCGAGAACGCACGAAGTCGGCGAGGTTCAGGTGCCGGTCGCGGCGCTGCCGCGGAAAGTGGAAGCGCAGCCGGTCTGCTCCGAGCGCGCCGCCCGAGCCGCCGTCCGGCGCGAGCAGCCCCGGAGCACCGAGCACACCTTTCGGGTCGTCTCCGTGGTGCAGCACCACGATGTCATCGCCCTCCGACACGACCGGGAAGTACCCGTAGGCCACCGAGGCGTCGAGCATGCCCTCGGCGAGGATCCGGTCGAGCCAGTACCGTAGCCGCGGCCGCCCCTCGGCCTCGACCAGCTGCTCGTAGCTGAGCCCGCCCTCTCCGCGCCCGGGCTTGAGCCCCCACTGCCCCATGAAGGTGGCGCGTTCGTCGAGGAAGGCGGCGTAGTCGGCGAGCGCGATGCCGCGGACGATGCGCGTCCCCCAGAACGGCGGCGCGGGCACGGGGTTCTCGGATGCCACGTCCGACCGGGCCGGCATGGCCTCGGGCTCGGTGAGGGTCAGGCGCGACCCCGCGGCGTGGATGCGCTTCTTCAGCGGCGGCAGGCCGACGGCATCCGGAGCCTCACCGCGCGCGATGCGCACGAGCGGCTCCATGAGCGCGAGCCCCTCGAACGCGTCCTTGGCGTAGCGGACCTCGCCGTCGAAGAGCTCCGCCAGGTCCTGCTCGACGTACGCGCGCGTCAGCGCCGCACCGCCGAGGATGACCGGCCACCGCGTGCCGAGCCCCCGCGCAGACAGCTCCTGCAGGTTCTCCTTCATCACCACCGTCGACTTCACGAGCAGGCCCGACATACCGATGACGTCGGCATCGTGCTCCTCGGCGGCGGCGATGATGTCGGCGATCGGCTGCTTGATGCCCAGGTTGATCACCGTGTAGCCGTTGTTGGTGAGGATGATGTCGACGAGGTTCTTGCCGATGTCGTGCACGTCGCCGCGCACCGTCGCCAGCACGATCGTCCCCTTGCCGGCCTCGTCGGTCTTCTCCATGTGCGGCTCGAGCAGCGCGACCGCGGTCTTCATGACCTCGGCCGACTGCAGCACGAACGGCAGCTGCATCTGGCCCGAGCCGAACCGTTCGCCGACGACCTTCATGCCCTCGAGCAGATGGTCGTTGATGATCTGCAGCGGGCTCAGCGGCGCGGCATCCGCGTCGCCCGCCCGCGCGAGGTCGAGGTCGGCCTCGAGTCCCTTGAGCTCGCCGTCGATGATCCGGCGCTCCAGGCGCTCACCGACCGGCAGCGCGGCAAGCTCCGCGGCGCGCTGATCGCGCAGCGCCGCCGTGTCCACCCCGGCGAACAGGTCGAGCATCGTCGCGAGCGGGTCGTACGTGAGGGTGCCGTCGGCATCCCATTCGCGCCGGTCCCAGACGAGGTCGAGCGCGACCTTGCGCTGCTCATCGGGGAGGGAGGCCAGGGGCATGATCTTCGCGGCGTCGATGATGCCGCTGGTCAGCCCCGCCTGCGTCGCCTCGTGCAGGAACACGGAGTTCAGCACCGAGCGGGCGGCCGGGTTGAGCCCGAACGAGACGTTGGAGACGCCGAGCGTCGTGTTGATGCCCGGGTATTTCGCGACCAGCCCGCGGATCGCCTCGATGGTCTCGATCGCGTCGCGGCGGGTCTCCTCCTGTCCCGTCGCGATCGGGAACGTGAGGCAGTCGACGATGATGTCCTCGACCCGCATGCCCCAGACGCCGACGAGCTCGTCGACCAGACGCGACGCGATGCGCAGCTTGTCCTCCGCCGTGCGCGCCTGGCCCTGCTCGTCGATCGTGAGGGCGATGACGGCGGTGCCGTGCTCCTTGACGAGCGGCATGATGCGCCCGAAGCGGGATGCCGCGCCGTCGCCATCCTCGTAGTTGACGGAGTTGACGACCGGACGGCCGCCGATCAGCTCCAGCCCCGCCTGGATGACCGCGGGCTCGGTCGAGTCGATCACGAGCGGAAGAGTGGATGCCGAGGCGAACCGCGACACCACCTCGCGGATGTCGGCGACGCCGTCGCGCCCGACGTAGTCGACGCACACGTCGAGCAGGTGCGCGCCGACGCGGATCTGCCCGCGGGCGATCTCGACGCCGTCGTCCCAGCGCCCCTCGAGCATCGCCTCGCGGAACGCCTTCGACCCGTTCGCGTTGGTACGCTCCCCAATGGCGAGGTAGCTGGCATCCTGCCGGAACGGCACGTGCTGATACAGCGACGCGACGCCGGGCTCGCGGTCGACGAGCGCAGCGTGCGCGACCGGTGAGAAACCACCGCCGCCATGAGAAACCGCTTCCGCGGCGGTTTCTCGCGACGAGAGTGGTTTCTCGGCGCGGGAGAGGCGCTCCACGACCGCGGCGAGGTGCTCGGGCGTGGTGCCGCAGCATCCGCCGACGAGTCCCAGGCCGAACTCGCGGACGAACTGCTCGTGCGCCGTGGCGAGTTCCGCGGGCGTGAGCGGATAGTGGGCGCCGTCGGCGGTCAGCACCGGCAGCCCCGCGTTGGGCATGCACGCGATCGTCACCGACGAGTGCTTCGAGAGGTGGCGCAGGTGCTCGCTCATCTCGGCGGGACCGGTCGCGCAGTTGAGGCCGATCGCGTCGACGCCCAGCGGCTCCAGCGCCGTGAGCGCGGCCCCGATCTCGGAGCCCATGAGCATCGTGCCCGTGGTCTCCACCGTCACCTCGACGAAGATCGGCAGACGGATGCCGCGAGCCACGATCGCCTGCTTGCAGCCGTTGATCGCGGCCTTCGTCTGCAGCAGGTCCTGGCTGGTCTCGACGAGGAACGCGTCCGCACCGCCGTCGATGAGCCCCTCGGCCTGGAGCGCGAACGTCTGCTTCAGATGGGAATAGGTGGTGTGGCCGAGGCTCGGCAGCTTCGTCCCGGGCCCCATCGACCCGAGCACCCAGCGCATCCGCCCGTCGACCGCTTCGGCCGCCTCCGCGCGCTCGCGGGCGATCCGCGCTCCCGCCGCCGCCAGCTCCGTGATGCGATCGTCGATGCCGTAGTCGGACAGGTTCGACCAGTTCGCCCCGAACGTGTTCGTCTCCACGGCATCCACGCCGACGGCGAAGTAGGCGTCGTGGATCGCGCCGACCACGTCGGGACGCGTCACGTTGAGGATCTCGTTGCAGCCCTCGAGGCCCTGGAAGTCGGTGTCGATCTGCAGGTCGTGGCGCTGGAGCATCGTCCCCATCGCCCCGTCCGCGATGACGACCCGCTCGAGGAGGGCGTCGCGCAGCGCCTCGGCCCGGGCGGTGCGGGGGACGCCCTGGATGTCGAGCGCGAAGCGGGCGGTCCGGGCGGCTGCGGTCACCGCCCGATTCTCCCACGGCGGCGACGCCCTGCGGCGGCGGGGCGAACGGGGCAGGATGGGGACATGACCCACCCCTCCGCCCGCGAGCTGCTCGCCGCGGCGCGCGTCGTCTCCCTCCCCCTGGTCACCCGCTTCCGCGGCGTCGAGCACCGCGAGGCCGTGCTGTTCGAGGGGCCGGAAGGGTGGACGGAGTTCTCCCCCTTCCTCGAGTACGAGGATGCCGAGGCCGCCGTGTGGCTCGCGGCGGCGATCGACTTCGGTTGGCGGCGGCAACCCGAGCCGGTGCGCGACCGGGTGCCGGTGAACGCGACGGTGCCGGCCGTGGCGGCGACGGACGTTCCGGCGGTGCTCGCACGCTTCGACGGATGCCGCACCGCGAAGGTCAAGGTCGCCGAACGCGGCCAGACCCTCGCCGACGACGTGGCGCGCGTGACCAGCGAGGTCGTGCGCCTGGCCAACACCCGCAGCGGCGAGGGCTTTGTCGCCATCACGGCCGATGCGCGCAAGAAGTTCTGGGCCGACCGCAAGAAGACGGCGGCCATCAGCCGCCACACC
>CANSLE010000226.1 GCA_947647645.1 uncultured Microbacterium sp. | reverse complement strand
GGACCGGGAGCACCTGGCTGTTCGCGGCCGCCGACGGGGACGTCGAGGTGACGGGCCGGGGCGAGCTGCTCGTCGCCCGCCCGCCCGCTCCCTGAGCCGGCCTCGGAGACGTCGCTGCGCCTCAGGAGATGCGGGAATGCTCCCCGAGACGGTGCCAGGTGCGGTTGTGGTAGACGAGGGCGTCGCCGGCCTCGCCCGGGGCGACGTCCCGCTCCAGCTGCGCCTGCAGAGCGTGCGCGGCGAAGACGGTGGAGCCGCCGGCATCCATCCGCTCGATGACGGCGCAGCGCACCCACGCGCGGACGTCGTGGTAGACGGGCTCGCCGGTCACGAGGCGCGACCAGGGACGCGTCCCGTCGAAACGGTCGACGCCACTCGTCGCGCCGAGGCGGGCGAGGTCGAGATCGTCCGCGTCGAGCAGGTGGACGACGACGGTGCCGGCCGCGGCGAGGACGGCGGCCGACGACGACTGCGACGACACGGAGAAGATCAGCAGTGGCGGCTCGGCGCTCACGCTCGACACGCTCGTGGCGGTGAGGGCGACCGGTCCGTCGCCCGCGTCGGCCGTGATGACCGCGACGCCGCCGGGGTGCCCGCGGAACAGCGCCTTGAACTCGTCCGCCGACAGCGACGAGGCGAAACCGGGCGAGGTGAGATCCGTGGCACGGGGTTCGGGCGCGCCGATCGGTGCGGTGGGCGACGAGGTCATATATCCACGGTACGCGTTCGCGCGGCGGCGAGGGCCCGGTCGAGGTCGGCGATGAGGTCGGATGCCGTCTCGATGCCGACCGAGAGGCGGATGAGTCCGTCGCCGATCCCCAGTCGCGCACGCTCCTCGGGTGAGAACGAGACGTGAGTCGTGCTCGCCGGGTGCAGCGCCATCGAGCGGACGTCCCCGATGTTCGTCATCCGGCTGATGAGCCGCAGCGCGTCGAAGAACCGTTCCGCCGCATCGCGTCCGCCCGCCACGGTGAACGCGAACACCGAGCCGGCATGGCCGCCGAAGCGTTCCTGGGCGATGCGGTGGTACGCGCTGGACGGCAGGCCGGCGAAGTCGACGCTCTCGACGGCCGGGTGCGCGGCGAGCCAGGCGGCGATCGTCTCGGCGTTCTCGAGGTGCTTCGCCATCCGCAGCGAGAGCGTCTCGATGCCCTGCTGCAGCAGGAACGAGTTCACGGGCGAGAGGGCTGCCCCGAGGTCGTTGACGATGCCGAAACGCAGATAGGCCTCGAGCGCGTGGTCGCCGTGGCTCTCCACGAGCGACGGACGTCCCTCCGCGACCGGAGCCGTCAGCCCGGGATAGGCGCGCGACGAGGCGGCCCAGTCGAAGCGGCCGCCGTCGATGATCACGCCCGACAGGGCGGCGCCATGACCGGTCAGGAACTTCGTGGACGAGTGCACGACGACATCGGCGCCGTGCTCGAGCGGGCGAATGAGGTAGGGGGTGGCGACGGTGTTGTCGACGATGAGCGGGATCGTGTGGCGCCGGGCGATGCGGGCGACGGCGGCGACGTCGACGAGGTCGTTCTTCGGGTTCGGGATCGTCTCGACGAAGATCGCCTTGGTCTGCGGCGTGATGAGGCGCTCCCACTCCGCCTCGTCGGCGGGGTCGCGCACATAGTCGGTCGCGACGCCCAGGCGCGCGAAGGTGCGGTCGAACAGGGTGCGCGTGCCGCTGTAGATGCTCGCGGTCGACACCAGCCGCTCACCGGCGCCCGCGAGCCCCAGCAGCAGCGCCGTGATGGCCGCCTGGCCGGACCCGACCACGATCGCCCCGGATCCGCCTTCGAGCGACGCGATGCGCCGCTCGGCCACCTCGTGGGTGGGGTTGAGGTTCCGGGAGTAGAGCGGGCCGGCCTCGGCGCCCGTGAAGCGGTCCTCGGCCTGCGCGAACGAGTCGAAGCGGTAGGCGGCCGTGAGGTAGATCGGCGTGATGCGGGCGCCGTGGTTGCGGTCGTCGACCTCGCCCGCGTGCACCTGGCGGGTGTCGAAACCGTAATCGTCGTCGGCGTCGTGCGTGCTCACGGGGACAGGCTAGGGCGCGGGTGGCGAAGATGACGGATCGGACGTAACACTTCGCGGCATTCGATCTCGCCGGGCTAGCATCCTTCACGTGGCCCTGACCTGTCGTTGTCCTCGCTGAGCGCTCCGCGCCCTCTTCACCGACCCCGGCAGCCCCCGCCCGCGCGATCCGCGCCCGCGGCACCACCCTCAGGACACCCTCATGCGCTACGCGTCCCACATCGCCGACGTGGCCGGCAACACCCCGCTCGTCCGGCTGAACACCGTCACGGACGGCATCGAGGCGACCGTGCTCGCGAAGGTCGAGTACCTCAACCCCGGCGGCTCGGCGAAGGACCGCATCGCCCGGAACATCATCGACACGGCCGAGCGCGAGGGACTGCTGCGGCCCGGGGGAACGATCGTCGAGCCCACGAGCGGTAACACCGGCGTGGGTCTCGCCCTCGTCGCCCTCCAGCGCGGATACCGGATGATCTTCGTCGTCCCGGACAAGTTCACGGGCGCCAAGACGGCCGTGCTGCGCGCCTACGGCGCCGAGGTCGTCGAGGTGCCGACGGACGTCCCTCCCGAGCACCCCGACTCGTACTACAGCGTCTCCGACCGTCTCGCCCGCGAGATCCCCGGTGCGTTCAAGCCCAACCAGTTCGCCAATCCGCAGGGCCCGCGCGCACACTACGAGACGACGGGCCCGGAGATCTGGCGCGACACCGACGGGCGCGTCACGCATCTCGTCGCCGGCATCGGCACCGGCGGCACGATCAGCGGCACGGGCCGCTTCCTCAAAGAGGCGACCGCCGGCGAGGTCGTCGTCGTGGGCGCCGACCCCGCGGGGTCGATCTACTCCGGCGGACCGATCCACGGCTACGCCGTCGAGGGCGTGGGAGAGGACTTCTTCCCCGACACGTTCGACGCCGTCGTCGTCGACCGCTACGAGCGGGTGTCGGATGCCGAGAGCTTCGCCATGACCCGCCGCCTCGCCCGAGAGGAAGCACTGCTCGTCGGCGGATCGTCGGGCATGGCGGTGGTCGCCGCCCTGCGGATCGCGCGGACCCTCCCCGCGGACGCCGTCGTGGTGGTGGTCCTCCCCGACCACGGCCGCGGGTATCTGTCCACGCTCTACGACGACGCCTGGCTCGACGCTCGCGGCATCCGCCTCGACACCCCCACCGTTGCCGCCGACCACACCGAAGGAGCACCCGCATGACCCTCGACGCCGCCCGCCGCTTCGCGAGCCTCGCCGTCCACGCCGGACAATTCGCCGACGAGAGCACCGGAGCCGTCATCCCGCCCGTCCATTTCTCGACCACGTTCGCGCAGGACGGCATCGGGGGGCTGCGCCAGGGCTACGAGTACGGCCGCAGCGGCAATCCGACGCGGACGGCGTTGCAGACACAGCTCGCCGCGATCGAGGGCGGGGCACACGCGTTCTCGTTCGCCTCCGGGCTCGCCGCCGAGGACGCATTGCTGCGTGCCGCGCTCGCCCCGGGTGACGAGGTGCTGCTCGGCAGCGACGTCTACGGCGGCACGCATCGGCTCCTCTCGCGCGTGCTCGGTCCGTGGGGCGTGCGGTTGCGGGTCGTGGACATGAGCGACGAGGATGCCGTCCGCACCGCCGTCGCCGAACGGGCGCCGCGGCTGCTGTGGGTCGAGACGCCCTCGAACCCGTTGCTGCGCATCGCCGACATCGTCTCGCTGTCGCGGATCGGCCACGACGCCGGGGCGCTCGTCGTCGTCGACAACACGTTCGCGACGCCCGCGCTGCAGCAGCCGCTCGCCCTGGGGGCCGATGTGGTCGTGCACTCGACGACCAAGTACCTGGGTGGCCACTCGGACGTCGTCGGGGGCGCGCTCGTGATGGACGACGAGGCGCTCGCCACCGAGATCGGCTTCCTGCAGTTCGCCGTCGGCGCGGTGTCGGGTCCGCTCGACGCTTGGCTCACGACCCGCGGCATCAAGACGCTCGCGCTGCGGATGGAGCGCCACAGCCGCAACGCGGCGGCGGTCGCCGCCCTCCTCTCGGAGAGCGACCGGGTCGCCCGCGTGTACTACCCCGGGCTGGTCGACCACCCCGGACACGACATCGCGGCGCGGCAGATGAGCGGCTTCGGGGGCATCGTCTCGGTGGCCCTCGAGTCTGGCGAGGCGGCGCGCCGGTTCGCGGAGTCGACGCGGCTCTTCCAGCTCGCCGAGTCGCTCGGCGGCGTGGAGTCGCTCGTGAACTACCCGGATGCCATGACGCACGCCTCCGTGCGCGGGACCGAGGCCGCGGTGCCGGTGGAGGTCGTCCGCCTTTCGGTGGGCATCGAGGACGAAGCGGACCTGCTGGAGGACCTCGAGCGCGCGCTCCGGGCATGATGGAGGTATGAGCGAAAGAGCACGCTGGGCGGTCCTCGGCGCGGGTGTCATCACGGGGGACTTCCTTGCGGCGCTGCCGCACGCCGCGCACGGCGTGCTCCATGCCGTCGGCGCGCGCGACGGCATCCGCCCACTGCTCCTCGTCGCCGAACGACTCCCAGGG
>CANSLE010000225.1 GCA_947647645.1 uncultured Microbacterium sp. | reverse complement strand
AGATGACGCCGTGCATCTTCTTGTCGAGCGCCTCGAAGAACATCGAGAGCGGGAACTCGTCGTCCAGCACCGCGTCGGTGTAGCCCTTCGGGGGCCCGGCGAGCACGTCGTCCGGCAGGCCGCGCGCCCAGGCCGACGCCGGATGCGGGGTCACGACGGCGCGCACGAGGTCGTACGCCTCGAGCCAGTGCGCCACCTTTGGGCGATCGATCGACTCCCAGTACAGGCGGTCGATGGCGTCACTGAGGGCGATCACGGCGGCCGGCACGTCGTCCCAGTCGAGGGCGAGCGCCGTGTCGGTCCAGTGCAGCACTCCGCGCCGGTGCAGCCAGGCGAACAGCAGCTGACCGCCGAGACCGTCGTAGTTGCGCACCCGCGAGCCGGTGATCGCGAACCGGAAGATCCGATCGAAGATGACCGCGTCCTGCACGAGCCGCGCGTGGTCGAGCAGGGCGGCCTCGGCATCCGTCACCCCCTCCCCGTCCGCCGCGCGCGCCGACAGCCGTGCGGCGATGCCCACGCATTCGCGGTACGCCGTCAGGTCGCAGCGCAGCTCCTCGAGCGCGTACAGGAAGAAAGGCATGCGCTGCTTGATCATGAACGGGTCGAACGGCAGGTCGCCGCGCATGTGGGTGCGGTCGTGGATGAGGTCCCACATGACGAAGGTCCGCTCGGTCAGGCTCTGGTCGGCCAGCATGCGAGCGACGCCGTCCGGGACGTCGAGCCTGGTGATCTCGGATGCCGCGGCCACGACGCGCCGGAAGCGCGCCGCCTCGCGGTCCTGGAAGATCGCGCCCCACGTGAACGACGGGATCTCGCGCATCGCGACCGTCTCGGGGAACAGCACCGCGGAGTCGGTGTCGTAGCCCGACGTGAAGTCGATCAGCCGCAGCGACACGAAGAGACCGTTGGTGTAGGTCTGCTCGAGCGTGTCGATGAACTCCGGCCAGATCACCTCGCAGAGGACGGCCTCGAGGTGCCGGTCGCGTGACCCGTTCTGCGTGTACATCGGGAAGACGACCAGGTGGCGGAGGCCATCGACGCGGTGCCGCTGGGGCTGGAAGGCGACGAGGGAGTCGAGGAAGTCGGGGATCGGGAAGCCGGCGTCCGCCCACCGCCGCAGGTCGACCGCACAGGCCGAGAGATAGTCCGCGTCGTGGGGGAACAGCGGCGCGAGCGTGCGGATGGCGTCGACCACCGTGGCGACGAGTCCTGCGGCCGCCTCGTGGTCGGCCGGCGCGGGGACCGACCCGTCCTGCGCCTGGAGGGGCTGGAGGCGGCCGACGGCGTCCTTCATCGCGAGCCAGGCGGGCTGCTGCTCGACCGGTCGGTCGTCTTCGACGAGCGGTGTCGTCGGTCGGTCGTCTTCGACGAGCGGTGTCGTCGGTCGGTCGTCTTCGACGACCTCGGGCTCTCCGATGACGGACTCCGCGGGCGTGAAGATGGACATGGTGGGCACCTCCGATCGTCAAGGCAGGAATATTTCCGGCGTAGGCGTCTTGCATCGGATATTCTTCCATGCATGGAAGATGATGTCGACCGCCGGATCCTTGCCGAAGTCTCCCGCGACGGACGGATGACCCTCGCCGACCTCTCCGCCACGGTCGGGTTGTCGGTGTCCGCCGTGCAGGCCCGGCTCAAGCGGCTCGAGTCGCGCGGCGTGGTCACCGGCTACCGCGCCCTCGTCGACCCGGATGCCGCCGGCCGTCCCCTGGCCGCGTTCATCGAGATCACCCCGCTCGACCCCGCCCAGCCCGACAACGCGCCGGAGCTGCTGGAGCATCTCGACGAGATCGAGGCGTGCCACTCGATCGCGGGCGACGCGAGCTACATGCTGTTCGCCCGCGTCACCTCACCCCGCGCCCTCGAGGAGCTCGTCCGCGACATCCGGCACGCGGCCTCCGTCCGCACGCGGACGACCGTCGTGCTGCAGACCTTCTACGAGCACCGTCCGCTCGTGCCCCGAGAAGCCTGAGACCGCCGCGGCACTGCCGCACGGCATCCGCCGTACATCGTGCGACGGATGCCGCGCCCGCCCTGGTCGCGTAGCGTCGAACCGTGTTCCGCACGCTCACCCGCACGCAGCTGATCGTCGACATCGTCGCGGCCGGCGTGTTCGCGATGTTCGCGCTGCTCGCGACACTGGTGCCCTGGGGCTCCATCAACTCCGCGATGATGCCCCAGCGAATCGCGCTCATCGTCGCGCTCGTGGTCACCCTCGTCTCCGCCGGGGCGGCCGCCATCCGCCGCCTCTCACCCGAGCTCGCCCTGATCGTGTGCTGGGTCGCGGCGATCCTGCAGATGGCGAGCGGGCTGCCGCCCCTGCCCGCCAACATCGCGATCTTCGGTGTGCTGTACACGACTGCGGCCTACGGGTCGCGCCGCACCTTCTGGTTCGGCCTCGTATCGTCTCTCGTGGGCGCGATCGCGATCGCCGTCTACATCGTCCTCCTGCCGTTCCTGCTCGGGCAGTGGAACGGAAGCGGCAACGGGAGCGGCATCGGCACCTATGTCTTCGCCACCGCCGCCACCTTCGCCTCGGCCGCCTTCGCCCTCCTGCTGGCGTGGACCACCGGCGCCCTGGTGCGCACCAGTCTGCGCGCCCGGCAGAACCGCCGGGCGCAGGAGATCGCCGAGGCGACGGCGGCCGCCGAGGCGGAGCGCACGCGTATCGCGCGCGACATGCACGACGTCGTCGCCCACTCGCTCGCGGTCGTCATCGCGCAGGCCGACGGGGCGCGCTACGCCGCGGCATCCGATCCGGCCGTCGCCGCAGCGGCGCTCGGCACCATCTCGACCACCGCACGGGCCGCCCTCTCCGATGTGCGGATCCTGCTGACGCAGTTGCGCCACACCCAGGCCCAGGGCCCAGAGCCCACGCTCGCCGATCTCGAGCAGCTCTACGCACAGGTGCGCGCGGCCGGCGTCGCGCTGCGCGTGGACGTCGACCCGGCTCCGGCGGGTGAGGTCCCGGCCGCGGTGCAGTTCGCGGTCTACCGCATCCTGCAGGAGGCGCTGACCAATGCGCTTCGCCATGGTGCGGATGCCGCGGTGAGCGTGGGGCTGGCGTGGCACGCTGGAGGGGTGGAGCTCACCGTGCGCAACCCCGTCGGCCCCCTCGAGAGCGGTCTCGGTGGTGTCGGCGGCGAGCGTCCGGCGCCCGAGTCCCGCGGGCACGGGCTCATCGGCATGCGCGAGCGCGCGCAGCTCGTCGGCGGCACGCTGGAGGCGGCGCGGCACGGAGACGTGTTCGTCGTCGCAGCGCAACTGCCGAACACCCGCGACGGGGGAGCCTCGAGAGCGCCCCGGTCCGCGTCGTGCTCGTCGACGACCAGGCGCTGTTCCGTGCCGGCATCCGCATGGTCATCGACTCCCAGCCCGATCTCGCCGTCGTCGGTGAGGCCGGGGACGGCGCCGAAGGCGTGCGGGTCGTGCGCGAGACGCGTCCCGACGTCGTTCTCATGGACATCCGGATGCCGGTGATGGACGGGCTCGCCGCAACGTCGGAGCTGCTGGTCGACCCCTCTCTGGCCACCCATCCGCCGCGGATCGTCATGCTGACGACATTCGACCTGGACGAGGCGGCCGCGCGGGCCATCCGCCAGGGCGCCAGCGGCTTCCTGCTGAAGGATGCCGACCCCGAGTTCCTCCTCGCCGCCATCCGCACCGTCCAGTCGGGGTCCGCCGTCATCGCGGCGGCCGCCACGCGCGAGCTGTTCGCCCAGTTCTCCGAGCCGACCCGCGCGGTGCCGGCGGCGTTCGCCGAGCTCACCGAACGGGAGCGGGAGATCTTCGCGCTCGCCGCCCGCGGGCTGTCCAACGCCGAGATCGCCCAGCGCGAGTACCTGTCCGAGGCGACGGTGAAGACGCACATCAGCCGCATCCTCGGCAAGCTGGCCCTCCGCGATCGGGTGCAGCTCGTCGTCTTCGCCTTCGAGCACGGTCTGGCCTGACCGGCGGGGCTGCACCGGCCGCGCGGGTCATCCTCCCGATGTACGCGCTCGCGACCGCAGGCCGACGCGCTCGGTCGGGGCCGTCCGTAGCGTCGAGAGCATGGAGATCACGACGACAGAGCTCGGACTCGCCGCGCGGGTGCAGAGCCTCACGAAGACCTATGGCAGCGGCGACACGGCCGTCCGTGCGCTCGACGGCGTCACCGTCGGCATCCGCCGTGGGGAGTTCACCGCGATCATGGGGCCGTCCGGGTCGGGCAAGTCGACGCTCATGCACATCATGGCCGGGCTGGATGCCGCGACCAGCGGACGGGCCTGGATCGGCGACACCGAGATCACCGGGCTGTCCGATCTCGAGCTCACGATCCTGCGACGGCGGCGCATCGGCTTCGTCTTCCAGGCGTTCAACCTCGTGCCGACCCTCGACGCCCTCGGCAACATCCTGCTGCCGTTCGAGCTCGACGGGCGTCGCCCGACCGCCCTCGAGCGGGCGCGCATCGACGGCCTCGTCGAGAGCCTCGGCCTCGGCGCGCGCCTGGGGCACCGCCCGCACGAGCTGTCCGGCGGGCAGCAGCAGCGGGTGGCGATCGC
>CANSLE010000224.1 GCA_947647645.1 uncultured Microbacterium sp. | reverse complement strand
CCCCCCCCCCCCCCCCCCCCCCCTTTACAACCCACACCCCGCAACCCGCACCCCGCACGCCGCACGCCGCACGCCGCACGCCGCACCAGAATCGGACCACAGCAACAGATTCGGATGCCGAAGGCCCCGGCATCCGAATCTGTTGCTCATCTCCGAATCTGCGGAGGTGAGGGAGGCGTCAGACGAGCGACTGCTTCCAGGCGCTGTGGAGCTGAGCGAACTTGCCCGTGCCGGCGATGAGCGCCGCCGGGGCGTCGTCCTCGATGATGCGTCCGTGCTCCATCACGAGCACCCGGTCGGCGATCGACACGGTCGACAGCCGGTGCGCGATGATGATCGCCGTGCGATCGGCGAGCAGCGTCTGCAGCGCGGACTGGATCTGACGCTCGCTCGGGATGTCCAGCGACGCCGTCGCCTCGTCGAGGATCAGCACCGCGGGGTCGGCGAGGAAGGCGCGCGCGAACGAGATCAGCTGGCGCTGACCGGCCGACACGCGACCGCCGCGCTTGTTCACGTCGGTGTCGTACCCATCCGGCAGCCGCTCGATGAACGTGTCGGCGCCGACGGCGCGGGCCGCGGCCCGGATCTCCTCGAACGTCGCGTCGGGCTTGCCCAGGGCGATGTTGTCGGCGACCGTGCCGCTGAACAGATACGCCTCCTGCGTCACCATCACGATCGCGCGACGGAGGTCCTTCGGGTGCAGCGACCGCAGGTCCACCCCATCGAGGGTGACCGCGCCGTGCGACGGGTCGTAGAACCGCGACACGAGTTTGGCGAGCGTCGACTTTCCGGCGCCGGTCGTCCCCACGAGGGCGATGGTCTGCCCGGCGGGGATGTCCAGCGAGAAGTGCGGCAGGATCGTCCGGTCGTCCGCGTAGCCGAAGACGACGTCGCGGAACTCCACGTGGCCGGCGGCCTTCCAGAGGTCGACCGGACGCGCGGGGTCGGGAACCGTCGGTTCCTCCTCCAGCACCCCGGACACCTTCTCAAGGGCCGCCGTGGCCGACTGGTAGGAGTTGAGGAACATGGCCACCTCCTGCAGCGGCGAGAAGAAGTTCCGCACATAGAGGACGGCGGCGAGGAGCGTGCCGACCAGAAGCGCCCCGTCGACGACGCGCAGGCCGCCCCAGAGGAGCACGCCGGCGACGGCGAACGCCGAGACGGCCATCATCCCGGGCTCGAACGTGCCGAACAGACGCAGCGAGCGCATGTTGACGTCACGGTACTGCCCCGAGAGGCCGCCGAACTCGTCATCGTTGCGCGGCTCCTTGCGGAACGCCTTGACGGCGCGGATGCCGGTCATGGTCTCCACGAACTTCACGATCACCTTGGCGCTGACCACGCGCGACTCACGGTACGCGCGCTGCGAGTTGCGGTAGAACCAGCGCATCAGCAGGTACAGCGGCAGACCCGCGACGGCAAGGATCAGGCCCGACTGCCAGTCCAGCAGCAGGAGCGCGAGGAAGGTGAAGGCCCCGTACAGCACGCCGGAGACGAGCTCGTTGAGTCCGCCGTCGAGCAGTTCGCGGATGGAGTCGAGGTCGCTCGTCTGCCGCGAGATGATACGCCCCGACGTGTACGACTCGTGGAACTCGAGGCTGAGGCGCTGGGTGTGCAGGAAGATGCGGGTGCGCAGGTCCAGCATGACCGCCTGCGTGAGCCGCGCGGCGACGACCGCGTACCAGCCGATCAGGGCCGCCCCGCCGATGCCGGCGAGGAGGTAGATGCCGACGATCGCGATCGTCGGCATCCAGTCGGCGTCCTGCATGGCCTGCGGCAGCGCCGTGTTCAGGCCGTAGGCGATCAGCGCCGGGCCGGCGACGCGCAGCGCCGTCGAGACGACGAGGACGGCGAGCGCCAGCACGAGCTGCCACCGCAGCGGGTCGACGAGAGCGCCGAGCAGGCGCAGCGAGCGCTGCCGGATCGCGCGCGACTCCTCGCGGGTGTAGTCCGAGCGGTCTTCGCCGGTGGTGCCGGCGACGGATGCCGTGCCTCCCGTGGAGCTCACAGGTTCACCTCCTTCTCCCGCAGGCGGGATCTCTCTTCTGCGTCGGCATCCTCGAGACTCGAGATGACGTGCCGGTAGTGCTCGCTCGTGCGGAGCAGCTCGGTGTGGGTGCCGACCGCCGTGATACGGCCGTCTTCGAGCAGCGCGACGCGGTCGGCGAGGGTCACCGTGGAGGGCCGGTGGGCGATGATGAGCGTCGTGGTGTCGGCCATGACCTCGCGGAGGGCGTCCTCGACCAGGGCCTCGGTGTCGACGTCGAGGGCCGACAGCGGGTCGTCGAGGACGAGCACGGCGGGCCGCGCGGCGATCGCGCGGGCCAGCGCGAGCCGCTGGCGCTGGCCGCCCGAGAGCGAGAGCCCCTCTTCTCCGATGATCGTGTCGACGCCGTCGGGCAGGTCGTCGACGAAGCCGGCCTGCGCCACGGCGAGGGCCTCGCGCAGCACCGCCTCTGCCTCGGGGCTGCCGGGCTGGAGGTCCTCGCGCCCGAGCAGCACGTTCTCGCGCACCGTCTGGGAGAAGAGCGTCGAGTCCTCGAACGCCATGCCGACGTGGGTACGGAGCTCCCGCAATGTGAGATCGCGCACATCGACGCCGTCGACGGACACCCGGCCCGCCGTCACGTCGTAGAGGCGCGCGGGCAGGGTGGTGAGGGTGGTCTTTCCCGACCCGGTGAGGCCGACGAGGGCCATCGTCTCCCCCGGCACCAGCGCGAGGTCGATGCCGTCGAGGAGGTCCCGCTCGTCCGCCGCGGCATCCTGGTAGCGGAAGTGCACGCCCTCGAACGCGAGCGCCCCGCGGGACGAGCCCAACACGACCGGCGCGGCGGGGTCGGTGATGGTGTTCTCCTCGTCGAAGACCTCGAAGATCCGGTCACTCGCCGTGCGCGCGTCGAGCAGGAACGAGAAGAGGAAGCCGATGGACTCCATGGGCCAGCGGAGCACGGTCGCCATGGCGAAGAAGGCCACGAGCTCGGCGATCGACAGCTGCCCGAGCTGCTGCAGCACGATGCCGACGCCGAGGCAGAGCGCGAACGCGATCTCCGGCAGCAGCACCAGCCAGAACCAGATCCAGCCGACCGCGCGCGCCTTGCTGAGCTCCGTCTCGCGAAGCGTCTCGGCCTGCCGGGTGAACTTCTGCAGCGCGTGCTTTCCCCGCCCGAACGCCTTCAGCACGCGGATGCCGTGGACGCTCTCCTCGACGCTGGTCGCGAGGTCACCGGCCTGGTCCTGGCTCTGCCGGGCGAGCGTCCCGTAGGTCTTCTCGAACCGGTAGCCCGCGTACCACAGGGGCGCGCAGACGACGAGGAAGGTGACGCCGAGCGCCCAGTGCCAGCGGAACAGCAGTGCCATGCCGACGAGGATGGTCAGCAGGTTCACGACCAGCAGCACGATGCCGAACGCCATCCAGCGGCGCAGCATGCTGATGTCCTGCATCATCCGCGACAGCAGCTGTCCGGACTGCCAGCGGTCGTGGAAGGCGACCGGGAGACGCTGCAGGCGCTCGTAGAAGCCCGTGCGCAGGTCGTACTCCACCTTGGTGGACGGCGACAGCACGAACCAGCGCCGCAGCCAGACCATGACGGCCTCGAGGAGGCCGAGGAGGAGAATCAGCGCCGCGCCCCAGACCAGCTGGCTGCGGTCACCGGCGCTCGAGGCGCCTGTGGCGATCGGCCCCTGCACCAGGACTTCGAGCACGAGCGGAATGGACAGGGCGAGAAGGCTCGCCAGCAGCGCGCTGACGGCGCCCATGACCAGACGCGGGAGGACGGGTCTGGCGAAGGGGTACAGCCGGGCGAGGGCGCGGACGGTGGACAGGCGCTCGACGGGTTCGAGGTGCTCGGAGGAGGAGGTCATGATCCTTGCGAAGGGGTGGAGCGGATGCCGAGGTCACAGGTCGGCGATGAGTGACGGAGGGCGCACAGCGGCGCGGCAGGACGAGACGGGCCCTGTCGGAGAGAACGCGCGGCGGGACGATGCCGCCGAAGGAGGAATGCGCGGCGCGTTATCCCCGGCCGACTCCGGCGGCCTCGAACGCGCGCGGAGCGACGGCCGAGGGACGGAGGAAGGCGGGCTTCGTGGTGACGATGGCCGTGGACATGGCTTCCTCCGGGGAGTCGGTGAACGGGGACTGCGGCCCCGGTGGTCTCCCACAGGGGCGCGACAGCCCTCCAGCCTATGCCGAGCTTGTGAAGAGCCGCAAGGGCTTTCTCACGGTCGGCTCGCGGATTCCCGGGCGAGCAGTGCCCGCTTGACGTCGAGGCCCCACGCGAAGCCGCCCAGGGCCCCGCCGGTGCGGAGCACCCGGTGGCACGGAACGAACAGCGCGGGCGCGTTGCGGGCACAGATGGATGCCGCGGCCCGCACCGCGCTCGGGCGGCCCAGCGCGACCGCGAACTGGGCGTATGTCAGTGGGCTCCCCGGGGCGATCCGGCGCAGCGCGGCCCACCCCTCGAGCTGGAGGGCCGTGCCCGTCTGCGCGACCACGACGGTGTCGATGGCCGCGATGTCCCCGGCGTAGTAGGCGGACACGGCGGCCGCGGCATCCGTCTGCCCCTCCCGGACGCCGTGGGGCGCCG
>CANSLE010000223.1 GCA_947647645.1 uncultured Microbacterium sp. | reverse complement strand
AGAGCCCGCCCACGGCGACCGGCGCGACCGAGCTGCGCTCGATGATCTCGAGGGGGTCGAGCGTCCCAGCATCCATCTGCGCGGCGACCTCGATCAGCAGGGGCACGACGCCGATCCCCGCGACGGGGAGTACGAGGTGCGCGTCCCCCGCGAGCACGGTGTCGCCGGAGTCGAGGTCCCTCACGCAGACGGCGACCTGCGCTCCGGCCGCGGCGACAGCGTCGAGCGCGGCAAGCGCCGTCGAGAACGATCGTGTCCGCCCGGCGGATCGCCGCGGCGAGCGACGGGATGCGGGGCGCTCGCCCCGCCGGGGCGATGCCCGACCTGCGCTGTCCACGCGGAGTGCTCCGTTCTCGATCTTCTCGTCGCCGTGCGTCTCGGTCACGTCCTCGCCGGAGCGCCGTGCGGATGCCCGCCGCCGCGGCGACGCGGTGGTCACCAGATCGTGACGCGCTGGTCGGCGTCGAGCCAGAGCGCGTCGGTCTCGGTGACGCCGAACGCGCGGTAGAACTCGTCGACGTTACGGACGATCTGATTGCAGCGGAACTCGTTGGGCGAGTGCGGGTCGATCGTCAGCAGGCGGATCGTCTCGGCGTCGCGCCCCTTCTGCTGCCAGATCTGCGCCCAGCTGAGCAGCAGGCGTTGGATGCCGGTGAAGCCGTCGATCGCCGGGCCGTCGACGTCCTCGTCCGTCGTGTCGGCGCCGAGCGAGAGACGGTAGGCCTTGATGGCGATGCCGAGTCCGCCGAGGTCACCGATGTTCTCGCCGATCGTGAGCGCCCCGTTGACGTGGTGCTCGGCGGCGAGGCCCTGCGGCACGAGCTCGTCGTACTGGGCGATCAGGGCCGCCGTGCGCTGCTGGAACGCCGCGCGATCCTCGTCGGTCCACCAGTCGCGAAGGGCGCCGGTGCCGTCGAACGCCGACCCCTGGTCGTCGAAGCCGTGCCCGATCTCGTGGCCGATCACGGCGCCGATGCCGCCATAGTTGGCCGCGGCATCCCGACCCAGCTCGAAGAACGGGTACTGCAGGATCGCGGCGGGGAAGACGATCTCGTTCATGAGCGGGTTGTAGTAGGCGTTGACCGTCTGCGGCGTCATGTACCACTCGTCGCGGTCGATCGGAGCGCCGAGCTTCGCGATCTGCCGCTCGTGCTCCCACGCGTTCGTGCGACGAACGTTGCCGATGAGGTCGGCGGCGTCGACTTCGAGCTCGGAGTAGTCCTTCCACGTCGAGGGATATCCGACCTTGGGCGTGAAGGCCGCGAGCTTCTCCAGAGCGCGCTCCCGGGTCTCGGGCGTCATCCAGTCGAGGGTCCCGATCGACTGCCGGTACGCCTCGATGAGGTTGGCGACCAGCTGATCCATCTCGATCTTCGCGGCCGGCGGGAAGTGGCGCTCGACGTAGACCTTGCCGACGGCCTCGCCCATCGCCGCCTCGACGAAGCTGACGCCGCGCTTCCATCGCTCACGGTTGACGGGGACGCCCGTCAGCTCGGTGCCATAGAACGCGAAGTTCGCATCGACGAACGCCGCCGAGAGGAAGGCCGCCGAGGCGCGCACGATGTGCAGCCGCAGCCAGGCTCTCCAGTCGTCGAGGCGACTCTCGACCAGCAGGCCGCCGAGGCCGGAGAAGTAGCTGGGCTCGTTGACGTTGATCTCGGCGAATCCGTCGCGTCGGTCCGGGGCGACGGCGTCGAGCCACGGGTCGAGGTCGACGCCGACGAGCTCCTGCACCTGATCCCAGGTCATGAGGTTGTAGGTGGCGACGGCGTCGCGCGTGCGCACGTTGTCCCAGTGGTGCGTGGCGAGCTCGGTCTCGAGGGCGAGCACGCGGTCCGCCTGCGCGGCGGCGTCCTCGCCCTCGGCCTCGACGCCGGCGAGGGCGAGCACGGTCTGCACGTAGTCGCGGAAGGCGACGCGCGTCGTGTCGAAGTTCTCGAGCCGGTAGTAGCTCTCGTCGGGCAGCGACAGGCCCGACTGCACGAAGAACGAGACGTAGCGCTCGGGGTTGCCCGGGTCGGGCTCGATGTAGACGCCGATCATGCCGCCGACGCCCTCGCGCTCGAGCTCGCCGACCGTGCGCAGCAGGGCGGGGATGGAGTCGATCGCGTCGACCCGCGCGAGCTGATCGCGCAGGGGGTCGGCACCGCGCTCCTCGATGCGCTCGGTGTCCATGAAGCTCACGAACAGGTCGCCGATCTTGCGCGCCTCGGTACCGGGTTCAGCCGTCGTGGCCTCCTCGATGATCGCCCGGACGTCTTTCTCGGACTGCTCGGCGATGAGATGGAACGAGCCCCAGCGCGCCTTGTCATCGGGGATCTCGGTCTGCTCCAGCCAGGCGCCGTTGACGTGCCGGAACAGATCGTCCTGCGGGCGGATGCCGGGGCTCAACGCGGACAGCTCGATACCCGAGCGAAGGGTGGGGGCGGTCATGCCGTACAGGATACGCGCCGGTCCTGTCCCCGCGATTCGTGTTCACCCGCCGTTCCCCGCCGCCCCATCCACGCCCTGCCGTTGCGCCCTTCGCCCGCGAGACACCACCCGCGCACCGAGACCCGCGCGGCGCACCGGTGTCTCGGTGCGGAACACCTGTCTCGCGCTCGCTGGTCCCGTGGATGCCGGGTGCGAGGCGTCGGAGCGTCGGCGGCCGCCCGTAGGCTCTCCCCATGGCCGCCCCCACCCTCAACCGCGAGATCCTGCGGTTGGCGGTCCCGGCGCTGGGCGCGCTCGTCGCCGAGCCGATGTTCCTCATCGTCGACGCCGCCCTGGTCGGCCACCTCGGCCTGGTGCCGCTCGCGGGCCTCGGCATCGCCTCCGCCGTGCTGCAGACGATCGTCGGACTCATGGTGTTCCTCGCCTACTCGACGACGCCCGCAGTCGCGCGTCGGTTCGGCGCGGGCGATCACGCCAGCGCGGTCCGGGCGGGCATCGACGGGCTGTGGCTCGCGCTGGCGCTCGGGGTTGTGCTCGCGATCGTCGGCTCGCTGCTCACTCCGTCGCTGGTGTCGCTGTTCGGCGCCTCCCCCGATGTCGCCCGTCAGGCGACCATCTACCTGCAGCTGTCGATGTGGGGCCTTCCCGCGATGCTCATCGTGTTCGCCGCGACGGGACTGCTGCGCGGCATGCAGGACACCGTGACGCCGCTGTGGGTCGCGGGCATCGGCTTCGGCCTCAACGCGGTGCTCAACGCGCTCTTCATCTACGGGCTCGGGTGGGGCATCGCCGGCTCGGCCGCCGGCACCGTCGCGGCGCAGTGGGGCATGGTCGGTGCCTACGCGATCGTGATCGGCCGGCTGGCGCAGCGGCACGCGGCATCCCTGCGCCCGCAACGCGACGGGATCCGGGGATCGGCGCGGTCCGGCGGCTGGCTGTTCCTGCGCACCGTGTCGCTGCGCGCGGCCCTGCTCGCGACGGTGCTCGCCGCGACCGCGCTCGGCACCGAGGAGCTCGCCGGCTGGCAGGTGGCCTTCACGATCTTCTCCACGGCCGCCTTCGCCCTCGACGCGCTGGCCATCGCGGCGCAGGCTCTCATCGGCCGGGGGCTCGGCGCCGACGACGAGGTGTTCGTGCGGCGCGTGCTCGGTCGCACGCTCGCGTGGGGCGTGTGGTTCGGCATCCTCGTCGGCGCGGTGATCGGCGCCCTGTCGGGCGTGATCGGGCTCGTGTTCACCGGGTCGCCGGAGGTCGCCGCGCTCGTGCAGCCGGCACTGATCGTGCTCGCCGTGACCCAGCCGATCTGCGGCGTCGTGTTCGTGCTGGACGGCGTGCTGATGGGTGCGGGCGACGTCCGTTACCTCGCGCTCGCCGGCGTGCTCAACCTGGTGCCCTATCTGCCCGCCCTCGCGGTGCTCTGGATCGTGCACCCCACCGGCATGCCCGGCCTGATGTGGCTGGCGGTCTGCTTCTTCGGCGTGTACATGCTGGCGCGCTTCGCGACCCTGGGCTGGCGGGTTCGCCGTCCGGAGTGGGTCGGCGCGGGCGGGTGAGACGCCCGGCGGTCACGCCCAGCGGCGGCACCACTCGTACATGACGACGGCGGCGGCGGCGCTCGCGTTGATCGAGCGGGTGGAGCCGTACTGCGTGATCTCGACGACGGCGGATGCCGCGGCCACGGCCTCCGCGGACAGCCCCGGCCCCTCCTGACCGAACAGGAGCACGCACCGCTCGGGAAGCTCGGCGCGGTGAACGGGGACCGACCCGTCGACATTGTCCACCGCGATCACGGGGATCGCGGCATCCGCGGCCCACGCGGTGAACGCGGTGACGTCCTCGTGGTGTCGGACGTGCTGGTAGCGGTCGGTCACCATTGCGCCGCGGCGGTTCCAGCGGCGTCTGCCGATGATGTGCACCTCTGCCGCAGCGAACGCGTTCGCGCTGCGCACGATCGAGCCGATGTTCATGTCGTGCTGCCAGTTCTCGATGGCCACGTGGAACGGATGCCGGTGCTCGTCGAGATCGGCCACGATCGCGGCCATGGTCCAGTAGCGGTACCGGTCGACGACGTTGCGGCGGTCACCCCCCGCGAGGAGCTCCCGGTCGTACCGCGGATCGGCCGGCCACGCGCCGGGCCCGCCGGGCCACGGCCCCACCCCGACCGGCAGCTGCGCCT
>CANSLE010000222.1 GCA_947647645.1 uncultured Microbacterium sp. | reverse complement strand
GCTAGAATCGATGCGCCAGCCTCTGTAGCTCAGTGGAAGAGCCACTCCGTCCTAAGGAGCGGGTCGGGGGTTCGAATCCCTCCAGGGGCACTTAATGGATGACGCGCACGACCATGCGCACCGCGGCATCCATCGGCGTCGGACGCTTCTTCGGGAGAGGTTCGCCGTGCTCGGCCCGCCACGACTCACGCGCGGTGCGGCGCCGCACCGCCGGCCACAAGACCATGTCCACGATCCCGGGCAGAAGCTTGGCGAACACCTGGTTCGCGCAGACGGTGTCGCGTGCCCAGAGAATATCGCCGATCTGGGTGAGCTCGTGGGATGCCGCGCTCGCCGACCCGGAACGCTCGGCCGCCCACGCGCGTCGCTATCGCGACAGCCGCGTCTCCGCGAGAACGGCTGACGAAGGCGTGTCCGCTCAGGCGAGCGGTTCGTAGACCTCGGTGACGAGTTCCTCCGCGCTTACCCGGTCGGGGGTGGTGAGGTACAGGTTGAACGCGTGCGCGGCCAGAGTGTCGTCGCTGCGCACACGCAGCCCATCGGCGGCGATCCGCGCATTGATCACGTCGTGGGCTGTCGTGATCTGGTCGTACGGACCGATCACGCGCGCCACGAGGCAGTCGCGGGCGGGAAGGTCGACGACCTCGAGCGGCGCCTCGGCCTTCGTCCCCGGGGCGACGGGCATGAAGATCGAGAGATCGACGTCACGCTCGGTGTACTGATCGTCGTGCTCGATGACCCCGCACGGGCCGATCGGCGTGATCGACTGGGCGCTGAGCGCGGGCATCATCTGCTGCCACAGCTGGCCCTCGTCGGAGTAGGTCGGCACGGTCCCCCGCAGGCGGACGAGCGTCATGGCGGGAACGGTGGTTCGGTCGACGGTGATGGACATGGTGGCTTCTCCTTGGTCGAGCAGTCTGTTGACGAGGGCGACACGTCCCTGGGCCGCGTGCTGTTCCTCGAGGAGGGTCTCGCGCTGCAGGCGCAGCGCGTTCGTCCATTCCGGGGTATGGCGGGCGGCGAGGAGGATGCCGATGGCGGAGACGCCGAATCCGATGTCGCGGAGGTTGCGGATGTCAGCAGCATCCCGGAGCTGGCGTGCCGCGTAGCGTCGATAGCCGTTCATGTGGTCGACACAGGCGGGCACGAGTACTCCGTGGAGGTCGTAGTGACGCAGCATCCGGACGGAGATCCGGCTCAGTGAGCTGAACTGTCCGATCGTCATGAGATCCGTGGTCTCGGCCATGACATCATGCTCCCGCCTCACACCGTGTGAGAGTCAACCCCGTCTCGCCGACGGGAAGAGTCCGCCCCGACGGTTGTCGGGACGGGCTCTCTCACGCGGTCTGGATCAGAGCGCGCGGATGTTAAGCCGTCGGTGACGATTGCGGAGAAGTGCGCGAACAGGTCGGCGGAGCCGTCGTCCGGCGCGATGATGCTGAGACATCGAATTACTCCAGCCAGGAGATAGCCGCTGAAGGAGAAGAGCAAAAGGATGGCGGTGCCCACGTCGACCGTGGGCACCGCCTTCCCATGTGTGCCGCGAACAGTTTTACTGCGCGGCCGAGTACGCCTCGAGGATCGCAGCCGGGACGCGGCCGCGTTCGCTCACGGTATGCCCATTGGCGCGCGCCCATTCGCGAACGCCGGCGAGGTCGACGCTCGACGACTTACGCGGCGGGCGGCCGCCGCGGCGGGATCCTGCGTTGGTGCTCGAGGAGACGCGCGCAACGTCGATGAAGGGCGCGAGTGCGTTCTCGAGCTTGGCAATGTTGGCGTCGGAGAGATCGATCTCGTACGACTTCTTGCCCAGCGCGAAACTCACGCTCCCGCCCTGACCGTCTTTGATCGGAGTGCCGTCGAGGTCGTCGACGAGTTCGACGATGACTTTCTGTGCCATGAGGTGTGCTTCTCTCATTCAGTCGATTGATCGGTAGTCGGGCCTACCACTGTTCCTGGCTACCTTATACGTCATTCATCTGAGTGAAATTGTGTTGCGGATAATTCACGTGTCTCGCGGTCGAGAATGTCGTCCGAACGCCGGAGACCACCGCTTCATTGAGCGAGATTCCGTCTCAGAGGGTTCCGAGACATGAGCCGCTCGGCCGACTGCTCCGGGATCTGTCGTGTGACGGCACGGTCGACATGAGCTATATTCCGCCCGATGCCGATCCGGACGACATCCAGTGGTCGGCTCAGCACCCTGATGGGCTGACGCGTGCGGTATGAGGAGGGCGGTGTTCCGCACTCCGGGCGGGTTCAACTAGCCGCCGAGCGAGCCGAGCGTCCCCAAGACGATCGGCGCATGGGCCGTCTCACAAGCAGCGCCGATGGCTCCGACGGCCTGACGGAAGGCGTCGCTGTCGATGGACTGACCGGACGTCGCGAGCGTGTCGGCGACGCGGATCAGCGGTGTGACGTCGGAACGGCCCTGCGGTGCGACCGACCACGCCTGCTGAAGTGCGAGCTGGCGCTGTTCGAAAGCGGCTTGGTCGATGGATCCCCGCGACAACAACCCCTGCGCGTGGAGGGCTGCGGTCTCGAGCGCACTGACGTAGCCGCACTCCCACGCGGCATCCGGCTGGTAGCCCATGGAGTCGAAGCTGCCGGTGGGTGACGGGGACGTGAGCGCCGACGTCGAGGAGGGCGCCGGCTCTTCCTGGCCGGTGCCGGCTGCGCTCGCGCATCCCGTCAAGAGGCCGAGCGCGATGGTGCCCGCGGCGAGGAAACAGAGGATAAGGCTGGAGCTACGCATATCGCCGCACCGCCTCCCGAATGGCGTCGGCATGCAGGTAGATCTCCTCGATTGACGCGATCGGAAGGCGCGTCTCGACCTTCTCCTCGTCGAGGAGTCCGAGGTACTTCTGCTTCGAGTTGAAGTGGAGGCGCGCGATCTGCTTTCGGTTGTTGTCGTCCAGCAGGATCGCGAAGTAGCTCTTGGCGTCGCGTTGTGTGATGCGTTGCGGCTTGACTTCTCCGCACGCGATCGCTTTGACGATCTGGTAGCCCTCGAGCTCTTCCAGCGTGGTCTCGATCTCCGTGTCGCGATCGAGGTCGTCGGCCACGACGGGCTCGCTCGTCACCGCATCGGTGGCTACGTGAAGGCTCGATGCGCCGAGCGCTGTCTTGAGTCGGTCGTTCACGCTCTCCGTCAGGAACTGCTTCGAGGCCTTTCGCACGAGGCCGGAGAACTGCTCTCGAACACGCTGCGTGAATGCTCCGTCGTAGACGCGAGAGGTGAAGAACTTCACCCACTCGTCCGACGGGTCCCGGAACTGCGCCGCGATCTCGCGTTTCAGTGCCCCGACGTACTTCAGCTCCTCAGCGCTACTGATGATCGACTCGAGGTTGAAGCTCTCTTTGCTCAGCTTCTGAATTTCAGGGATCAGTGTCTCGTCGATGTCGAGAAGATCGAGCACGAGGAACGGCTTCGCGTCCATGCGATTCGGCGCGTC
Source organism: uncultured Microbacterium sp. (assembly GCA_947647645.1). GTDB lineage: Bacteria > Actinomycetota > Actinomycetes > Actinomycetales > Microbacteriaceae > Microbacterium. The sequence goes on along the minus strand of CANSLE010000222.1, from coordinate 1,171 downwards.
CAAATCTGTGTAGAACTGCCAGACGACGCCGTTCGTGAGTGCGGCGATGCGCGCATTCGTGACGGCGAAGTAGCGAAAGAGCTGCGACGCGTGCTCGATCTTCAGTTGACCGAGCGATGCCTTGGACTCGATGAGGATCTGCACCTCACCGTCGCGGACGATCGCATAGTCGACCTTTTCGCCCTTCTTCGTCCCAACGTCGGCGGTGTACTCCGGCACGACCTCGAGCGGATCGAAGACGTCATAGCCCAGGATCGTCGAGATGAAGGGCATGACGAAAGCGTTCTTCGTCGCTTCCTCTGTCCCGATGGCGTCGGCTTGGTTCTTCACCTTGGTCGCCAACGCGGAAAGCCTGTCCGTGAACTCCATCGTCACCCCAGTTGTCATCTGAACGGTTTTGCTGAGCGTATCGGGTCCGTCCGCTTTGCGCCGTCTTTGTCTTGTGGATTCAAGAGATGGCTGCTTTCGCAGGCGGTCATGGACGCCCCTGGCTGGAGAACTCGGCGGGCTTCAAGGCGGAGATCGTCGCGGACGAGGCCTGAGCGCGGCGGCCATTGAGAGGATCGAGGGATGCCGAGCTCTTTCACCATCGTGACACGAGGATCAGTCGTCCGTGAGCGGCTGTTCGACCTGTCGCTCGACATCGATGCGCACGTGGCATCCATGACCGATTCCGGAGAACGCGCGGTGGACGGGGTGACGGGCGGGATGATCGGGCTGGGGGAGAGTGTTACGTGGCGCGCCCGGCACTTCGGCGTCTGGTTCACGATGACCTCTCGTATCACCGCGCTCGAACGGCCGCACCGCTTCGTCGATGAGCAGACCTCCGGGCCCTTTCGCTCGTTCCGGCACGAGCACGTCTTCGAGCAGAGCGGCGACGAGGTCGTGATGACGGACGTCCTGACGGTCGCTTCGCCGCTGTTCGGGCGGCTCGCCGAGCGGATCGTGCTCGTGCCGTACCTCCGCAGACTCATCGCCGCGCGGGGACGACACCTCGTCGCGCAGGCCGGGAGCCGCCCGGCCGAAGGCACGGATGGCCCACCGCGCGCAGGTCGTGATCGGCCCAGCGGTTCGTAGCCACGGGCGCCTGCGCCCCGTCTCGCCGACGGGAAGAGCCCGCCCCGACGGTTGTCGGGACGGGCTCTCTCACGCGGTCTGGATCAGAGCGCGC
>CANSLE010000221.1 GCA_947647645.1 uncultured Microbacterium sp. | reverse complement strand
CGCCGGGGCGCGGATCGTCGTGCACGGGCGCGAGCGCGCCACCGTCGACGCCAGCGCCGACCTTCTGGCGGAGCGTGGCGGCTCACGGCCCGAGACCGTCGTCTTCGACGTGACGGATGCCGCGGCCGTCGAAGTCGCCATCGAGGAGCTGATGGCCCGGGTCGGCGTCCCCGACATCCTCGTGAACAACGCCGGCATCCAGCGCCGGGCCCCGTTCGCCGAGTTCTCCGTGTCGGACTGGGACGACGTGATCGCCACGAACCTCTCCAGCGCGTTCTACGTCTCCCGCTTCGTCGCCCCGGCGATGATCGCCCGCGGGTCGGGCAAGATCATCAACATCGCGTCCGTGCAGTCCGCGCTGGCTCGTCAGACGATCGCCCCGTACTCGGCCAGCAAGGGCGGGATCGCCCAGCTGACGCGGGGCATGGCCGCGGACCTCGCGCGCCACGGCATCCAGGTCAACACGCTGTCACCCGGGTACTTCGCGACGGAGATGAATGCGGCGCTCGTGGCCGACGAGGACTTCACGGCCTGGGTCCGCCAGCGTACGCCCGCCGGCCGCTGGGGTCGGGTCTCGGAGCTGCGCGGGCCGCTCGTGTTCCTCGCATCCGCGGCGAGCGACTTCGTGAGCGGCCAGAACCTGTTCGTCGACGGCGGCATGACCGCTGTCGTGTGATCGAGAGAAGAGACCGATGGATGCTGTCGTGATCAGAGGGCGCGAAGACCTGACCGTCGAGGACCGGCCGGTGCCCGAATGCGCACCGGGACAGGTCCGGGTGCGGGTGGGCTATGTGGGGATTTGCGGGTCGGACCTCCACTATTACGTCGACGGTGCGAACGGTGCGTTCGTCGTGACCGAGCCGCTCGTTCCCGGGCACGAAGTGTCCGGCTGGATCGACCACGACCCGTCGGGGACCTTCGCCGCCGGGTCGCCGGTGACCGTCCACCCGGCGCGCTTCGGCGAGCCCCGCCCTGCGATCGCGGGGGCGCCGCACCTGTGGCCCGGCGGCTCCTACCTGGGAAGCGCCGCGACGACGCCTCACACACAGGGCGCGATGGCCGCGTATCTGCTCGTCGACGCCGCCATGGTGCGGCCGCTCCCGGACACTCTTCCCGTGCGTCGGGCCGTCCTGGCCGAACCCCTCGCCGTCGCGCTGCACGGCGTGACCCGCGCCGACGAGGTGGTCGGAGCCCGCGTCCTCGTGTGCGGGGCAGGGCCGATCGGGTTGCTGGCCGCGGTCGCGGCCCGATCCCGCGGCGCCACGACCGTGGATGTCTCGGACGTCCTCCCCGAGGCGTTGGAGCGCGCTGCCGCGCTCGGCGCGAGCCGCGTCTGGCACGTCGGCGTCGATGACATCCCGGACGAGGAATACGACGTCGTGCTCGAATGCTCGGGAGCGGCCGTCGCCGTGACCGCCGCCGTCTCGGCGGTGCGGCGACGCGGCACGGTGGTTCAGATCGGGATGCTGCCGAACGAGCCCCGACCCGTGAACCTCGCTCCGCTCGTGGCGAAGGAGCTGACCCTGCGCGGAGCGTTCCGCTTCCTGGACGAGATGGAGGAGGCGATCTCCCTGCTGGAGGCGCACCCGGACCTGGAGAAGGTGATCACCCACGAGTTCGGACCGCGCGACGCGGTCGCGGCCTTCGGCATGGCGCTCCGGTCGGCGGAGAGCGCGAAGGTCGTCGTCGCCTTCGCCGGCACCTCGGCGACGGAGGCCTGACGATGTCGCATCGCGTCGCACGCATCGTCGTCATGGGGCCGAGCGGCTCGGGCAAGACCGCCGTCGGTGCCGCGTTGGCGGTCGACTTCGGCGTCGGCTTCGTCGACGCCGATGACCTCCACCCGGCGGCCAACGTGATCAAGATGGAGTCCGGTACTCCGCTCGACGATGACGACCGTCTCCCGTGGCTGGACATCGTCGGTGCGCGGCTCGCCGCCTCGCCGGGATTGGTGGTCGCGTGCTCCGCACTCGCCCGGCGGTATCGCGATCGCATACGTGCCGCGGCGGCGGATGTCCGTTTCGTCGAGTTGCGCGTCTCTCGCGAGGAACTCGGCCGGCGGATGCGGTCGCGTCAGCACTTCATGCCGGTCGCGCTCCTGGAGTCGCAGCTCGCGACCCTCGAGCACCTGGAGCGCGACGAGGACGGCGTCGCCGTCGACAACGCCGGCGGCATCATCGACGTCGCCGCGCGTGCACGCGCGCTGCTGGACGCGACGACTCGCCCCTAGGCGGGCACGGGATCGCGCGGTCGTCCGAGATACGCTCGCTTCGCGGCGCGCGTGTGACGTGCCCGCCGATACGCCGAGCGGAGGTCGAGATGGCGCGGATCGTGATCACGGGACCGCCGGACGCGGCGGTCGCCCTCACGGGTGCGGCAGTGGCGGCTCGACTGCGTGCACGCTACGTCGACGGCGGTGAGCTGAGACCGCGCGCGCGGCGCCGCCCTCGCCGCCGCGACGACGTGGCGTCGCGCTCCGACATCGAGGTGTGGTTCGACGCGCTGCGGGCGGCGCTCCTCGGTGCGCCGTCCGTCGTCGTCACCTCGGGTGTCCTCACACGGCCGGCGCGAGACGTGCTGCGCCGGCACGTGGACGATCTCGTCTTCGTCGAACTCGTCACCGGCCACAGCCCTGCCGATCCGCTGATGCAGGATGAGGCGGGCTTCCGGGTCGCGGACGATGCCGACCTGCCGTCGGTCGTGGAGCGTATCGTCGAGTTGCTCGCCGGCCGGTGAGGGGGCGGGGCTCAGTCCTTGCGATAGCCCGAGCGGCCGAGCGAGAAGAGGGCGCCGACCAGGCCGAGAGTCGCGCACACCGACATGAGTCCGACGATCCAGAGGAGTGCGTGCGACATCCAGCCGTAGTCCATGGTTCCTCCGGGGGCTCAGGAGGCGATCGCCTCGCGTGATCGCCCGATCCGGGCACCGTCTCCATCGTAGCGCCGTCGCTGGTAGACTGAGACCCTCCCTCGGCGAGGGATGCCGCATGCGTGCGTGCCGGCATCCGTGATCGACGCGGTGATGCGGGCCCATGCGGCTCGGACGACAGTCCGGGCGGGCTCTCCTCACGTGAACACGTTCGAGTCGAGACCCAGACCCAGACCCAGGGCGTTTCGCCCGCAAGGAGAATCCATCATGTCGACTGAGACCGACACCAAGGTCATCGCCGAGCTTCGCGAGAACTTCGGCAAGGGCTTTGCCCGGCGCCTGCGCGCCGCGGGCAAGATCCCCGCCGTCATCTACGGCCACGGCACCGACCCCGTGCACGTCGCGCTGCCCGGCCACCAGGTCGCGCTGCTCATCCGCCGCGCCAACGCGGTGCTCGAGCTCGAGGTCGCCGGCGCCCAGCACTTGACGCTCGTCAAGGACGTCCAGAAGGACCCGGTGCACCAGATCATCGAGCACATCGACCTCCTCGTCGTCAAGAAGGGCGAGAAGGTCCAGGTCGACGTCCCGGTCGTCGTCATCGGCGAGCCCTTCGCCGGCACCATCGTGAACCTCGACAACGCGACCGTGTCGCTCGAGGTCGAGGCCACGCACATCCCCGAGAACGTCGAGGTCGACGTCGAGGGCCTCGAGGACGGCACGCACATCACCGCTGCCGATCTGACCCTCCCCACGGGCGCGTCGCTGGTCACCGAGGCCGAGACGCTCATCGTCGCCATCTCCGTCCCCGCCGCGACGAACGCGGAGGCCGACGAGATCGAGGCCGCCGACGAGGCGACCGCCGGGCAGCAGTCCGGGGTGGCCAACGCGGAGTGATCCCGCGGCCTGCTGCGCAGGTTCGAGCCGAAGCCCGCTTCCACCGATACTGGGGGAGGCGGGCTTCGTCGCGGAGGGCGCAGCGGCCGCGGCGCGCGTGTCGCGAGGAGAGGAAGAGGACTGATGGCGCAGACCTGGCTCGTGATCGGCCTGGGAAACCCCGGCGCGCGGTACGAGAACACCCGGCACAACGTCGGACAGATGGTGATCGCCGAACTCGCCGCCCGTCGCTCCGAGACGCTGCGCGTGCACAAGGCCCACGCGCGCGTCGCGGAGACGTGGGTGCGTCCGGGCGGTGCGAAGATCGTCCTGGCGACGCCGAACTCCTTCATGAACGTCTCGGGCGGTCCGGTCTCCCAGCTGGCGCGGTTCTACGACGTCCCCCCGGAGCGGACCGTCCTCGTCCACGACGACCTCGACCTCCCCTTCGACACGATCAAGCTGAAGACAGGGGGCGGGCACGGGGGCCACAACGGCATCCGTGACGTCGCCAAGGCCCTCGGGACGCCGGACTTCCCCCGTGTGCGTGTCGGGATCGGCCGCCCGCCCGGCCGTCAGGATCCGGCCGACTGGGTCCTCGACCCGTTCTCGAGCGCGGAGCGCACGGAACTGCCGCTCCTCGTCGCGGATGCCGCCGATGCGGTCGAACTGCTGGTCGACGAGGGGCTGCTCGCCGCGCAGCAGAAGCACCACGCGCCGAAGGCCTGAGCCCACGCGGCGCGTCCTCGCGCGAAGGCCGACGCGGAGACCGCGATCCTGTGTCGGCGGTGCGCCGTAGACTCTTCCGGTGACAGTTTCCGGGATCGTTCGCGCCCTCCTCCAGGCGGACACGGTCCGCGAAGCCGTCGACGCCGCTCTCGCCGACACGGACTTCTCTCTCGTCGCGGGCCTCGACGCACCGCTGCTGGCCGCCCTCCTCGAGCGTCG
>CANSLE010000220.1 GCA_947647645.1 uncultured Microbacterium sp. | reverse complement strand
CCCCGACGGACGTCCCGGCCACCCCGGCCATCCCGGGCACCCCGGCCATCCTGGCGGCAAGGATGCCCGCGAACTCCTGCGCTACGCGACCGACACCTGGACCTCGATGGCGGCGATGGCCCATCCCGAGACCGGACTCGTAGACGACAACATCGCGGGCGACCTCGACCCGGCATCCGCCTCGGGCTACACGTCGCCGACGAACATCGGCGGCTACCTCTGGTCGACGGTCATGGCGCGCGACCTCGGGATCATCACGGCCGACGACGCCCGGGGACGGCTGACGGCCACGATCGCGACGCTCGAGCACATGGAGCGCAATCCCGGCAGCGGCATGTACTACAACTGGTACGCCCCGGCCACGGGGGCCAAGCTCACGGTCTTCCCGACGTCCGGCGACACCATCCACCCGTTCCTGTCGACGGTCGACAACGGCTGGCTCGCGACCGCCCTCCGCGTCGTGCGTGAGGCGGAGCCCTCGCTGCACGACCGCGCCGACGCGCTGTACCGGTCGATGGACTTCTCCGCGTTCTTCGATCGAGCGGGAGCCGCGGGGTTGCCCGCGGGCACCAACCGTGGCGGGTTCTGGGAGGCCCCTCCCGGCGACGGCTGCGCGGTCACCGCCCCGATGTACAACGGCAGCGGCGAGACGGCGTACTACACCTGCCACCACTACGACACGACGGTGAGTGAGAGCCGCATCGCGACCTACCTCGCGATCTCGGACGGCGCCATCCCCGCCACCGGTCTCTACGGCACGCACCGCACGATGCCGCCGGGCTGCGACTGGGCCTGGCAGGAGCAGCTGCCCACCGGGACGACCCGCCAGTACGACGGCGTCGACGTCTACGAAGGCGTGTACTCCTACGACGGCATGTCGTTCGTGCCCAGCTGGGGCGGCAGCATGTTCGAGTCGCTCATGCCCGACCTGTTCATCCCGGAAGCGCAGTGGGGTCCGCGGTCGTGGGGTCGCAATCACCCGATCACGGTCGAGGTGCAGAAGCGGCACGGTCTGACCGATGCGGCCTACGGCTACTGGGGTTTCTCTCCCGCCAGCAACCCGTTCGGCGGCTACGCGGAGTACGGCGTCGACCTCGCCGGCATGCGTAGCGACGGGTACGCCTCCGATCGTGAGAAGACCGATGTCGACATCGATCGTCCCGGATGCCGCGCGGGCACCAACCCGCATCCGACGTTCGGCGACGGGGTGGTGACACCGCACGCGTCTTTCCTCGCGCTGCCCTACGACCGCAAGGGCGTCATGGAGAATCTGCGCAAGATCGAGCGCGACCTCGGTGCCTATGGCCCGGGTGGGTTCTACGACGCGGTGGCGGTCAGGAGCGACACGATCGCGAAGCGGTACCTCTCCCTCGACCAGTCGATGATCATGGCGGCGATCGGCAACGAGCTGACCGGTGACGCGCTGAAGGGATACGTCGTCGACGCGGCGATGGAGCAGAACCTCAAGCCGGCGATGGCGCAGCAGGTGTTCGGCTCGTCGTGGGGTCGTCCGCGCCCCTGAGTCGTAGCGTGGATGCCGGGGAGGATTCTCGTGGCATCAGACGGTGACGGCCGGGTGGCTCCCTCGCGTCCGCGGGGGAGCTACCCGAAGGGGCAGGCCCGGCGGCAGCAGATCCTGGACGAGGCGGTGCTCGTGTTCGGCCGTTCCGGGTCGATGAGCGGCTCGCTGCGCGAAGTGGCCAAACGCGTCGGGCTGACTCCGGCCGGTCTCCTGCACCACTTCGCCTCGAAGGAGGAGCTGTTCGCCGAGGTGCTGCGCCAGCGCGACGAACGTGTCCGCGACGCGGCGGGCGAGCCCGCGGAGCACGGCCTCATCGCGCAGGCCGCGGCGGTCGTCGCCTACAACCAGACCACCCGCGGCCTCACCTCGCTCTACACGACCGTGGTCGCGGAAGCGGCCGATCCCGACCACCCGCTGCATGACGACTTCGCGGAACGCTACCGCGCCCGCGCCGAGGGCACCGCGGAGCTCCTGCGTGCGGGCCAGCGCGCCGGCGAGATCGCCCCCGACATCGATCCCGAGGCCGCCGCGCGCCTCATCAGCGCCGTGATGGACGGCATCCAGCAGCAGTGGCTGCTCGACGAGACCGTCGACATGACCGCCCTGTTCGACGAGTTCGTCCGCGGCTACCTGCACCCCGCGGCATCCCCTCGCTGACCCCCGCCCCGACCTCCCCGCCCTCGCGGGCGGGCGGGCGACGGGGCGTCTTGACGAAAGGTTATGCGCATAAGTAAAGTGAGAGCCGACACCGCAGCAGGTGTCCCGTTCGAGGAGGAACCATGAAACACGTCCGGTTGGGAGCTGTTGCTCTCGTCGCCATCGGCGCACTTGCGCTCACGGGATGCGGTCGCGCAGGCGATACCGCCAGCGCACCCGACAGCGCCACGACCATCGGGAGCGAGCCGGCCACCGGCACTGTCACGATGTGGGCGATGGGGGCGGAAGGCGAAGCGCTGCCCGCCTTCGTCAAGACGTTCGAAGACGCCAACCCGGGCGTCAAAGTCGAGGTCACCGCCATCCCGTGGGATGCCGCGTACAGCAAGATCCAGACCGCCATCGCCGGGGGCACGACCCCCGACATCGCCATGATGGGCTCGACCTGGATGGCCGACTTCGCCGACGCGTTCCAGACCGTGCCGACCGACCTGGACACCTCGGGCTCGTTCCCGGGTGCGGTGTCGTCGACGAAGGTCGGCGATCGGATGACCGGCGCACCCTGGTACGTCGACACGCGCGTGCTCTACTACCGCACCGACCTCGCCGCCCAGGCCGGCTGGACCAAGGCTCCCGCCACGTGGGACGAGCTCAGCCAGATGGCCGCCGATATGCAGTCCAAGGCCGGTGCCGCGTACGGCATCCGCCTGCCCGGCGGCAACGACTCGTTCCAGGGCACCCTGTGGATGCCGTGGTCCAACGGTGCCACGCTCGAGGACGGCAAGAAGTGGACCGTCGACACGCCGAAGATGGTCGCAGCGTACGAGTACTACCAGAGCTTCTTCCAGAAGAAGATCGCCAACCCGACAGCCGACCGTTCGTCGGGTGCGCAGGAGGCGGACTTCGTCTCGGGCAAGACGCCGATGCTCATCGACGGACCCTTCATGATCGGCTCCCTCGAGAAGGTCGGCGGCGCCGGCTTCTCCAGCAAGTTCACGACCGCGGTGCTGCCCACGAAGGAGTCGTCGACGTCGTTCAGCGGCGGGGCGAACCTCACGGTGTTCAAGAACTCGAAGAACGCCCACTCGGCATGGAAGCTCGCCCAGTGGCTGACCGACCCGACGACGCAGGCCCAGTGGTACAAGAAGACCGGTGACCTCCCGGCCGTCCAGGCGGCGTGGAAGGACCAGGCCCTCACCTCACAGGCGACGCTCGCCGCGTTCGGCACACAGCTCAAGACCGCCAAGTCGGTGCCGGCGACGAAGACCTGGGTCCAGGTCGCCGCGGCGGGCGACGCCGTGCTCGAGAAGGTGCGCCTCGGCACCCAGAGCCCTGCAGATGCCATGAAGGAGCTGCAGAGCAAGGCCGACGCCCTCGGACTGGGCTGATCGCCATGGCTCAGGCATCACTGGCCGCGACCGGAGCGGTCGCCGCTTCCGGTCGCGGCCGTGGTCGCCGCCCGGGCTCCGCCCGGCGGCGCCAGGGGTGGGTCGCGTGGGGCTTCGCGCTCCCGTTCGTGATCGTCTTCGCGGCGTTCATGATCGTCCCCATCATCGGATCGTTCGCGATGTCGTTCACCGACTTCCGCGCGCAGGACATCCGCGCTCCGTTCTCGGTCGAGTTCGTGGGTCTCGGCCAGTACGTCAAGGTGCTGAGCGACCCGACGTTCCTCAAGTCCATGGGCGTGACGGCGACGTTCGTCGTCGTCGGCATCCCGGTGACGATGGCCGTCGCCCTCGCGCTGGCCCTCGCCCTCAACTCGGGCGGCGGGCGCATCGTCTCCTTCCTGCGCGTGGGCTTCTACGCGCCGGTCGTGACGAGCATCGTCGCGGTCGCCGTCGTCTGGCGCTACATCCTGCAGCCGGACGGCCTGCTCAACAGCGCGCTCGCACTCATCGGCATCCAGGGCCCCGACTGGCTCAACGACACGACCTGGGCGCTGCCGTCCCTCATCGCGATGGCGGTGTGGCGCAACGTCGGCACGCTCATGGTGATCTTCCTAGCCGGTCTCCAGGCCGTTCCCACCGACGTCAAGGAGGCCGCAATGATGGACGGCGCCTCCGCATGGCGCCGCCTCATCTCGGTCACGCTGCCGATGCTGCGCCCGACGCTGCTGCTCGGCGCCGTGCTCATCTCGGTGGGCTTCCTGCAGTTCTTCGAGGAGGCCTTCGTCATGACGCAGGGCGGACCGCTCGACTCGACCCTGTCGGTCGCCTACTACACGTTCAAGCAGTTCGGCTTCGGACAGTACGGCGTCGCCTCGGCGGCCAGCTACATCCTGTTCCTCGCCATCGCTCTGCTGAGCCTGCTGCAGTTCCGACTGCTGCGGACGAAGGACTGAGAGGACCTCGTCATGACCGCTCCTGCCATCGCCCGCCCGCCGCGGCGTGCCCGTCGCGTCTTCACCGGCCGCGCCGTCACCTACACCGTGCTGGTCGTCGGGCTCATCGTCTGGATGCTGCCGTTCGCCTGGATGCTGCTGGGTTCCGTCAAGACCCAGTCGGAGATCCTGCAGCGCCCGCCCACCTGGT
>CANSLE010000219.1 GCA_947647645.1 uncultured Microbacterium sp. | reverse complement strand
ACTGCTCGCGGTCGCCGTGCTGGCGTCTCCCCTCGCCGTCGCCCTTGTCGGACGCCGACGCAGCCTTCCGCGGCTCGCCGCGGCCATCGCCGCAGCCCAGGTCGCCCTGCACGCCTCCTTCGCCGCCGTCGGCGCGAGCGTTCTCGAGACGGCCGGGGGCCACGTGCACATGTCCACGCCGACGCTCGGCACCGGGCCCGTGGCGACGATGACGCACCTGAGCGCCGACATGCTCGGCGGACACATCGCGGCCGCACTCGTCACCATCGCGGCGTTGGCGTACGGCGAGCGCCTGCTCCTGATGATCGCGCACGGCATTCGTCGGCTGCTCGCCCGTACGGGCGAGGTGGTCCCCGGCGACCGCCCGTGCATCCCGCGCATCACGCACCGCACGCACACCGGCGCCACGGCCCTGTTCCTTTCCGTACTGACTCGACGGGGACCGCCGGCGTTCGCACGCTGAGCACCGCCGCACTCGCGGCATCCTGCGGCACGCGCCGCCCCCTCCTCGCGGCCCACGCCGCCCCCGTACAGAAAGAGCACCCTGATGTCCCTCACCACACGTTCGCGCCGTCGCACGCGCACCATCGCCGGCGTGATCGCCGGCGCCGCGCTCGTCCTCGCCGCGCCCCTCGCCGCCTCGGCGCACGTCCACGTCTCGCCCGGCGAATCGGCCGCCGGCTCCACGACCCGTCTCGCCTTCTCGTTCAGCCACGGCTGCGAGGACTCGCCCACCACCGCCGTGAAGATCACGATCCCCCAGGGCATCGACGGCGTGAAGCCCGTGCTGGACGGCGCGTGGACGATCTCTCGCGACCTCAACGCCGACGGAATCGCCTCGAGCGTCACGTTCACCGCGGTGAAGCCCGTCGAGTCGGGTGTCGCCGCGTCGGTCGCACTCGACGTGATCTTCGGGTCTTCGGCGGCCCACACCTCGGTGGCCTTCCCCGTCCTCCAGACCTGCGTGACCGGCTCAACCGATTGGGCCGAGGTCGCGTCGGCAGGGCAGACGGAGAGCGACCTCAAAGCGCCCGCACCGGTCGTCGCGGTCGGCGCGGTCGCGGCCGACGCTGGTGCCCACGGTCACGGCTCGACCGACGCCGCGGCGCCGGCGAGTGAGGCCGACCCCGTCGCCCGGTGGCTGAGCGGCGGCGCTCTGATCGCCGCCATCGCGGCCCTCGTAGTGGCTCTGGTGCGCCGCCGCCGCGCCTGACACGGGCACCGCACCGGCACGGGCCGGTCGATCACGCATCCTGCGATCGACCGGCCCTTTTCCGTGCACGGAGGACATCGCGCCGTTTGTTTCCAGACCACAATCCCGAGGCCACACGAGGGCCGTTCTTTGTGCCTCTCCGACGCAGTCCACTGTGGTCTGACCACAAGGGATATGCTGAAGCCACGACTCGCCCACGGATGGGTGGACGGGCCGCTCCCACGAGGATTTGAGGAAGCGAATCATGACCACCGTCACCCCCTCCGCACAGGACATGCAGCCCGCTGCCTGGAACGGCTTCACCGCCGGACCGTGGCAGGATGCGATCGATGTGCGCGACTTCATCCAGCGCAACTACACGCCCTACCTCGGCGACGACTCGTTCCTGACCGGCGCGACGGCTCGCACGACCCGGGTGTGGGACACCCTGTCGGCGATGTTCCCCGTCGAGCGCGAGAAGGGGATCTACGACGTCGATGCGCACACCCCCGCCGGCATCACGGCACACGGGCCGGGCTACATCGCGAAGGACGACGAGCTCATCGTCGGCCTGCAGACCGACGCGCCCCTCAAGCGCGCCATCATGCCGAACGGCGGATGGCGCATGGTCGAAGGCGCGCTCGAGACCTACGGCTACGAGGTGGACCAGACCCTCAAGCAGATCTTCTCCACGTACCGCAAGACCCACAACGAGGGCGTCTTCGACGTCTACTCGCCGAACGTGCGTGCCGCGCGCAGCTCCCACGTCATCACCGGCCTTCCCGACGCCTACGGCCGCGGACGCATCATCGGCGACTACCGCCGCGTCACCCTCTACGGCGTCGACCAGCTGATCGCGGCGAAGAAGGTCGACAAGCTCGGCCTGGACACCACCCCGTTCAGCGAGGAGGTCGTCCGCATGCGCGAGGAGCACGCGGAGCAGATCCGCGCGCTCGGCGAGCTGAAGCAGATGGCCGCATCGTACGGCTTCGACATCTCGGGTCCCGCGACGACGGCGCGTGAGGCCGTGCAGTGGCTGTACTTCGGGTACCTCGCCGCTGTGAAGGAGCAGAATGGCGCCGCGATGTCGCTCGGACGCACCTCCACGTTCCTCGATGTCTTCATCGAGCGCGACCTCGAGGCCGGACTCATCACCGAGTCCGAGGCGCAGGAGATCATCGACGACTTCGTCATCAAGCTGCGCATCGTCCGGTTCCTGCGCACCCCCGAATACGACAGCCTGTTCTCCGGCGACCCGACGTGGGTCACCGAGACCATCGGCGGCATGGGCGAGGACGGTCGCCCGCTGGTGACGAAGAACTCCGTCCGCTTCCTCCCGACGCTCTACAACCTGGGCCCGGCACCCGAGCCCAACATGACGGTGTTCTGGAGCCCCGAGCTGCCTCAGGGGTTCAAGGACTACTGCGCACGCGTGTCGATCGACACCTCGGCCGTGCAGTACGAGTCCGACGAGATCATCCGGCCCGCATGGGGGGATGACGCGGCCATCGCGTGCTGCGTGAGCCCCATGCGCGTCGGCAAGCAGATGCAGTTCTTCGGCGCCCGCGTGAACCTCGCCAAGACGCTGCTCTATGCGATCAACGGCGGACGCGACGAGGTGACCGGCAAGCAGGTCTCCCCGGTCGCGGCACCCGTCGGAGACGGCCCCCTCGACTTCGACGACGTCATGGAGCGCTTCGACAAGACCATGGACTGGCTCGCGGAGACGTACGTCGAAGCCCTCAACTGCATCCACTGGTCGCACGACAAGTACGCGTACGAGCGCATCGAGATGGCGCTCCACGACAAGGACGTGCTGCGCACGATGGCCTGCGGCATCGCGGGGCTGTCGGTGGCGGCCGACTCGCTGTCGGCGATCAAGTACGCGACCGTCACGCCGGTGCGCGACGACCGCGGCATCGTCGTCGACTACCTCACCGAGGGCGACTTCCCCAGCTACGGCAACGACGACGACCGCGCCGACCAGATCGCCGTGGGCCTCGTGGAGAGCTTCATGACGAAGATCCGTCGCCACCCGATGTACCGGGGCGCCCTGCCCACCCAGTCGGTGCTGACGATCACCTCGAACGTCGTGTACGGCAAGGCGACCGGCAACACCCCCGACGGCCGTCGCGCCGGTGAGCCGTTCGCCCCGGGCGCCAACCCCATGAACGGGCGTGACACGCACGGCATGCTGGCCTCGGCACTGTCGGTGGCGAAGATCCCCTATGCACAGGCACAGGACGGCATCTCGCTGACCAACACGGTCGTCCCGAGCGGTCTCGGACGCACGACCGAGGAGCAGGTGCGCAACCTCGCCGGGCTCCTCGACGCATACGTGGGCTCCCACGGGTACCACATGAACGTCAACGTGCTGAACCGCGAGACGCTCGAGGACGCCATGGAGCACCCGGAGAACTACCCGCAGCTGACGATCCGGGTGTCCGGGTATGCGGTGAACTTCGTCCGGCTCACGCGGGAGCAGCAGCTCGACGTGCTGTCCCGCACATTCCACGGATCGATGTGACCGACCGCTGAGCGGTTCGGCCGACGACCGGCAGAGAGAGGCTGAGGATCATGGCGAGCGCGATGCTCCGTCGCCACCCGTGCAACGCGGTGCCGTCCGGTCTGCCCGATGACGCGGTGCGCCTGGAGGTTCCCCTCCAGGCGCCCGCCCACCGGCGTAGCGGTGCCGGCGTCGACGGGCTGGAGGTCTCCGACGTCGACCGTCACGAACGACTCACCGCGATGCGCGAGGGTCGGCTCGGCTCCGTGCACTCCTGGGAGTTGGTGACCGCCGTCGATGGCCCCGGAACCCGTCTGACGACATTCCTCAGCGGCTGCCCGCTGCAGTGTCTGTACTGCCACAACCCCGACACTCTCGCGATGAAGGACGGGCAGCCCGTCACGAGCGACGAGCTGCTCGGCCGCATCGCCCGCTACACCGCGGTGTTCCGCGCTACCGGCGGGGGCATCACGCTCTCCGGCGGAGAGGTGCTCATGCAGCCCGCCTTCGCCGCTCGGATCCTCCGCGGGGCGAAGGAGCTCGGCATCCACACCGCCATCGACACCTCCGGCTACCTCGGCGCGGCGGCATCCGACACGATGCTGGACGACGTGGACCTCGTGCTCCTCGACGTGAAGAGTGGCGACCCGCAGACCTACCGCGAGGTGACCGGACGCGAGCTCGAGCCCACCCTCCAGTTCGGGCGGCGTCTGGCCGCGCGCGCGGACGGCCCCGAGGTATGGGTCCGGTTCGTCCTCGTGCCGGGCCTCACCGACGACGTCGACAACGTCGAGGCGGTCGCCGCCTACACGGCCTCCCTCAACGAGACCAGGCCGGGGACGGTCACCCGAGTGGAGGTGCTGCCGTTCCACCAGATGGGTCGCGACAAGTGGGACGCGCTGGGTCGGGAATACCGTCTGGGCGATACCGAGCCGCCCTCGGTGGAGCTCGTCGCCCGGGTGCGCGACCAGTTCCGCGCACACGGGCTGCAGACCTACTGACTCCCCTCTTG
>CANSLE010000218.1 GCA_947647645.1 uncultured Microbacterium sp. | reverse complement strand
AAGCCTGCCTCGCCCCGTCGCCGGAGCGCATCGGCCATCGCATGCGCGAGGCGCGCGACCCGCAGCGCGCGCTCCGTCTCGAGATCCTCCGACAGGCCCATGGCCGCTCCGTGCGTGACCGCGAGGGCGAGGGTGTCCGGTGCGAACCGGTCGACAAGGGCCCGCAGCGTCGCGACGGGCTCGGCGCCGCCGGCCATCGCCGCACACGCGGCATCCGCACGGTCGTCGAAGCCACCCCACAGCACATCGGCCTTCGAGGAGAAGTAGTTGAAGAAGCTCGACCTGCTGACGCCCGCGCGCTGGGTGATGTCGGCGACGGTGGTCTCGGCGTAGCCGCGCTCGAGGAACAGCTCAGTGGCCGCCTCCGCGATGGTGGCGCGAGAGGTGGCGCGCGGACGGCCGGATGTCATTCCGTCAGCCTATCGAGGCGTATTGTTGGACGCGGTGCAAGAAGGTAGTCACCCCGATCGGCCCGCATCACCGCACACACCTCGGAGGATCACACCATGTTGGACGTGCAGACCGTGGGCCTCGCGCCCGACGTCGTCCCCTACACGGACGGGTGGGCGCTGCAGCGCGCCCTCCACGGCGAGGTCGTCGCGGGTGAGCGCGGCGATACCCTGCTCCTGCTCGAGCACGAGCCCGTGTTCACCGCCGGCGCCCGGACCGCGCGGCACGAGCGCCCGGCAGACGGCACGCCCGTGGTCGACGTCGATCGCGGCGGCAAGATCACCTGGCACGGTCCGGGCCAGCTCGTCGGCTACCCGATCGTCAGACTCGCGGAGCCCGTCGACGTCGTCGCGCACGTCCGTCGCATCGAGCAGATCCTCATCGACGTCCTGCGCACGGTCGGCGTCGTCGGGTACCGCGTGGAGGGCCGGAGCGGCGTGTGGGTGCGCCGACCGCTGTCGGAGGACAAGATCGCCGCCATCGGCGTGCGCGTGCAGCGCGGGGTCACGATGCACGGGTTCGCCCTCAACTGCGACAACTCGCTCCTCCCCTTCTCGCAGATCGTTCCCTGCGGCATCTCGGATGCCGGCGTCACCACGCTGAGCGAGGTGCTCGGTCGCGACGTGACGCCTGCCGACATCTGCGACACCGTCGCGGAGGCGTTCCGCGCCGCGTTCGCGACGAACGCGGAGGTTGCGGCATGAGCGCGTGCGGCGTCGCCGCCGGCGAGACGGGGCCCGCGAACGCGCCCGAGGGACGCAAGCTCCTGCGTCTGGAGGTCCGGAATGCGCAGACCCCCATCGAGCGCAAGCCGGAGTGGATCCGCACGAAGGCCAAGATGGGCCCGGAATACCAGGCGCTGCAGACACTCGTGAAGGGCGAGCAGCTCCACACCGTGTGCCAGGAGGCCGGCTGCCCCAACATCTACGAGTGCTGGGAGGACCGCGAGGCGACCTTCCTCATCGGCGGCTCACAGTGCACACGGCGATGCGACTTCTGTCAGATCGACACCGGCAAACCCGCGGCGTACGACACCGACGAGCCGCGCCGCGTGGCCGACAGTGTCCGTCGCATGCAGCTGCGCTACGCCACCGTCACCTGCGTCGCGCGTGACGACCTCCCCGACGGCGGTGCCTGGCTCAACGCGGAGACCATCCGCCAGATCCACGCCGTCAACCCCGGAACCGGCGTCGAGCTGCTGGCGACCGATTTCAACGGCGAGCCACGGCTGCTCGACGAGGTCTTCGCCGCACGCCCCGAGGTCTTCGCGCACAACGTCGAGACCGTTCCGCGTATCTTCAAGCGCATCCGGCCCGCGTTCCGCTACGAGCGCTCGCTGGACGTGCTCACCCAGGCGCGGACCGCGGGACTCATCACGAAGTCGAATCTCATCCTGGGCATGGGCGAAGAGCCCGATGAGGTCGCCCAGGCCCTCCGGGATCTCCACGACGCCGGCACCGACATCATCACGATCACGCAGTACCTCCGGCCGTCGCCGCGCCATCTCCCGGTGGCGCGCTGGGTGCGTCCGCAGGAGTTCGTGGAGTTCAAGGAGGAGGCGGAGCGCATCGGCTTCCTGGGCGTCCTCGCCGGACCGCTCGTGCGGTCCTCGTACCGTGCGGGACGCCTCTGGGCGCAGTCGATGACCGCGAAGGGACGCGAGATCCCGCCGCACCTCTCCCACCTCGCCGACGACGCACGGGGCTTCGCCCAGGCCGTGTGAGGCCGGTCAGTCCGCGCTGGTCACGGATTGGACGTCGCCGTCGCTCGTGAGATTGACGAGGAGCACCTCGTCCGTGGCATCGGGGTCGAGCGCATACTCGAGCACGGCGAAGGGGTCCGTCCCACCGTGCTCGTCGGCGAGGATCGTCATGCTGACGAGCTGGAGCGAGCGGATGATGTCGATGTGCACGTCGCCCGAGATATCGACCAGCACGTCGTCCAGCTCGTCGCCCAGCGTCTCCTGCTGCTGCAGCAGATATTCCGTGACCTCGCTCGTGCGGTCGTCGAGTTCGGTGACCATCGCGTTGCGCGCCTGCAGATCGATCTGCTCCAGCGCGGTGATCATGGCGGCGGCGACATCCAGCGCCGCGGACGAGACGTCGTCCTGATCGGGCGCGGTGAGGTCGACCGTCACGCGCTGGTCCGCGAAGTCCACCACCTCGGACCAGAAGATCGATCCGTCGGGCCCGGACTCCAGCAGTCCGAAGTAGTCGTGCTCGATCGCCATAGCCCTATGCAACCACCCTGAGCGCCGCTGCGCGACCCGGCGCGCGCATCAGTCGACGAGGGCGGCGGCGAAGACGTGGGGGGTGAAGCCGGTGAGATCGCCGATCCCCTCCCCTTGCCCCAGCAGCTTCACCGGGATGCCGGTGCGTTCTTGGACGGCGAGGACGAAGCCGCCCTTGGCCGAACCGTCGAGCTTGGTGATCACAAGACCCGTCACGCCGGCGTGCTCGAGGAAAGCCTCGGCCTGCATCACGCCGTTCTGGCCCGTCGTCGCGTCCAGCACCAGCAGGACCTCGCTGATCGGCGCCTGCTTCTCGATGACACGGCGGATCTTCGTGAGCTCGTCCATCAGACCGCCCTTGGTGTGCAGGCGGCCGGCGGTGTCGACCAGCACGATCTCGATGCCGTTCTGCTTCGCGTAGTCGATGGTCTGGAAGGCCACGGATGCCGGGTCCTGCCCCTCCTGCTGGGGGCGGACGATCGTCGCTCCCCCGCGTTCCGCCCACGTCGCCAGCTGGTCGACCGCGGCGGCACGGAACGTGTCGGCCGCGCCGACGACCACCGAGCGACCGTATCGCTGGAGGAACTTGGCGAACTTGCCGATCGTCGTCGTCTTCCCGACGCCGTTCACGCCCACGACAAGGACCACTGCGGGACGCTCCGTGAGATGCAGCGTCGTGTCGAACTTCGCGAAGTGCTCTTCGAGCGTCTCCTTCAGCATGCGTTGCAGGTCGCGCGGATCGGTCGTCCGGAAACGCTCCACCTTCTGGCGGAGCTCGTCGACGATCCGCTCGGTGATGTCCGGGCCGAAGTCCGCGGTCAGCAGCGCGGTCTCGAGGTCCTCCCAGGTGTTCTCGTCGATCGTGGGCTTCACGAACATGCCGCGCAGTGCGCGACCGAGCGACCAGGAGTTCTCCGCCATGTCTTCAGCCTAGATGCCCACGCCCCGGCGACCGGTCACGCGCTCTCCCGTTCGCGCACGCGCTGACCGACGACCGCTGAGACGCCGTCCTGACGCATCGAGACACCGTAGAGCGCGTCAGCGATCTCCATCGTGCGCTTCTGGTGGGTGATGACGATGAGCTGACTGGACGCGCGAAGTCGCTCGAACACGCCCAGCAGACGACCCAGGTTCGCATCGTCGAGCGCGGCCTCGACCTCGTCCAGGATGTAGAACGGGCTCGGACGCGCCATGAAGATCGCCGTCAGCAGCGCGACCGCCGCAAGCGAGCGTTCCCCACCGGACAACAGCGACAACCGCTCGATCTTCTTTCCGACGGGACGCACCGCGACCTCGATGCCGGTGGTGAGGGGACTGTCCGGGTCGGTGAGCGAGATGCTTCCGGAACCGCCCGGGAAGAGGATCGGGAACACCTCGCCGAAGGCCGACTGGGTGTCTTCGAAGGCCGCCAGGAAGATCGTCTGCATGCGCTCGTCGAGCTCCGCGATGATCGTCTGGAGATCGGACCTCGTCTGCACCAGGTCGGCGAGCTGCTCGGTGAGGAAGGCGTGGCGCTGCTCCAGGGCCGCGTACTCCTCCAGCGCGAGGGGGTTCACGCGTCCGAGTTGGGCGAGCTTCCGCTCGGCATCCTGCAGGCGCCTGCGCTGAGTCGCGCGGTCGTAGGGCTCCGGCTCGGTGTCCTCACCGGTGGGCACCGCGACATCCGGGCCATATTCCGCGATGAGAATATCCTCGCCGAGACTGAGTTCGGAGCTCACACGCTCCAACAGGCTGGTCACGTGCAGCCGCTTCTCGTGCATCTGGAGCTCGAGGCCGTGCACGCTCTCGGTGAGTCCGCTGAGACGCTCGCGTACAGTGGCCTCCTCCGCTCGCAACGTCGTCAACTCGGCGGTCAGCGCGGTGCGCGCCTGCTCCGCGAGGTGGAGCTCCACGCGCGCCTGCGTGACGGAGCGATCGACGGAGTCGAGGACCGCCGGCAACGCGTCGGCGACGTCGGCGGCCAGCTCGCGCTGGGCACGACGGATGACCGCACGTCGCGCCGCTTCGGCGGCGGCGGCGCGCTCACGCTC
>CANSLE010000217.1 GCA_947647645.1 uncultured Microbacterium sp. | reverse complement strand
CGCGCAAGCAGCGTGCGCACCACCGAGTCGACGTTCACGGCGCGGATCGAGGCGACCTGACTGCGGGTCACCGGCTGCTTGTACGCGATCACCGCGAGCGTTTCCAGCGCCGCCTGTGACAGGCGCGACGGGGCCTGTCCGCCGACGTACTCGGCGCTGAGGTCGTCGTGCTCATCGCGCACGTAGAGCCGCCAGCCGCCACCCACCTCGCGAAGCTCGAAGCCGCGGCGAGGGCCGCCCGTCTCGCCGTCGTAGTCGGCGACGAGGCCCGCGACGGCCTGACGCACCGCGGGAACGGGCGCGCCGACCGCGGCGGCGAGCGCCACGAGGCTCTGCGGCTCGTCGACGATCAGCAGGATCGCCTCGATGCGGCGCGCGACGGCGGTGGGCTCTTGAGAGCGGACCGGCGGGTCGGCCTCGATGTCGGTGTCAGCGGTCATAGTCGGCTCCCAGGGTGGCGAGGTTCTCTTCGGACCAGCGTTCCGCGGTCCAGCGCAGGGTGAGCTCGCCGAGCGGCTCCAGCTGCTCGAACGAGAGGGCGGCGTGGCGGTACAGCTCCAGCACCGCGAGGAAGCGGGCGACGACGACGCCGGTCTGGGCGACGCCGGCGACGAGCTCCCGGAAGTTGAGGGTGCCCGCGTCGCGCAGCAGGGTGACGACGATCGCGGCCTGCTCGCGGATGGACACGAGCGGCGCATGCAGGTGGTCGAGCCCGACGTGCGGGATCTCCTTCGGCGCGAACGCGAGCATCGCGAGCGCCGCGAAGTCCTCCTTCGACAGCGTCCAGACCAGCTCCGGCACCGCGCGACGGTACTTCTCGTCGAGGCGGACGGCGCGCACGTGGCGCCGGTCCTCGCGCCGCAGGCTGCGCTCGAACCAGGCCGAGACCTCCTTGAAGGCGCGGTACTGCAATAGCCGGGCGAACAGCAGATCGCGCGCCTCGAGGAGCGCGACCGACTCGGCATCCACGAGCTCGCCCTGCGGCAGGAGCCCCGCCACCTTCATGTCCAGCAGGGTCGCGGCGACGACGAGGAACTCGGAGGCCTGATCGAGGTCGTCGTCGGAGTGAAGATCCTTGAGGTACGAGATGAATTCGTCGGTGACCTTGCTGAGGGAGATCTCCGTGATGTCGAGCTCGTGCGTGCCGAGCAGGGTCAGCAGCAGGTCGAACGGACCGTCGAAGTTGCTGAGCGAGACGCGGAAGCCCACCGCCGCGGTCTCGTCGGTCTCGACGACCGCTGCGGGCTGCTGGTCGTCAGGCGACGGCACCACGGGCCACCAGCTCCCGCGCGAGGCGCAGGTAGGCCTGGGCGGCGGCGTGCTCGGGGGCGAACGTCGTGATCGGAACGCCCGACACCGACGCGTCGGGGAACTTCACCGTGCGCCCGATCACCGTCTCCAGGACGTCGTCGCCGAACGCCTCGACGACGCGCTCGAGCACCTCGCGCGAGTGGAGCGTGCGGGGGTCGTACATGGTGGCCAGCACGCCGTCCAGCTCGATCGACGGGTTGAGGCGGTCGCGCACCTTGTCGATCGTCTCGATGAGCAGCGCCACACCGCGCAGCGCGAAGAACTCGCACTCCAGCGGGATGAGCACGCCGTGGCTCGCGGTCAGGGCGTTGACGGTCAGCAGGCCGAGCGAGGGCTGGCAGTCGATGAGGATGACGTCGTACTCCCCCGCGACCTTGCGGAGCACGCGCGCCAGGATCGTCTCGCGGGCGACCTCGTTCACGAGGTGCACCTCGGCGGCGGAGAGGTCGATGTTCGCGGGGATGACGTCGAGGCCGTCGACCGAGGTGTGCACGATCGTCTCGTGCGGGTCGCGCTTGGTGTCCAGCAGCAGGTCGTAGATCGTCGGGATGTCGTGCGTGGCGATGCCGAGACCGGCCGACAGCGCACCCTGCGGGTCGAAGTCGATCGCGAGCACCCTGCGTCCGTACTGGGCGAGCGAGGCGGCCAGGTTGATGGTCGTCGTCGTCTTGCCGACGCCGCCCTTCTGGTTGCAGAGCGCGATGATGCGGGCGGGTCCGTGGCTGCTCAGCGGCGGCGGGGTCGGGAAGCCGTGGTAGGGCCGACCGGTGGGTCCCATCGGAACGTCCTCCGAGAGGGCCTTCTTCGTCCCCCGCGTCTTATCCGCCACCGACACTCCTGCTCGCTGATGCCCTTCCCAGGGCCCGACGGACGTGCGCCGTCGTGCTCCTCGATTCTCGCACAGGGTGGCGGCGGCTCAGCCGAGGCCCCGCAGGGTGTCGACGCCCACGAGGCCGGCGTGCAGGCCGCCACCGGCGATGAGCGCAGGGATCGACACGGTACGGATCTCGTTCTCGACGACGTCGCGGGTGTGCGCGAGGGATGCCGCGACCTCCGGCGACCCGGTGAGGGCGACGATGTGCGCGATGTCCGCCGGCGTGTAGCCGTCTTCGCTCAACCACTGCTGCAGACGGGCCGCGGCGGCGTCGGCCGTGGCCGTGTTCATCCAGTCCTGCATACTGCGGCCGTCGTCGGCGTCGGTCGTGAACAACTGCTCGAGGATGTACCAATCGCCGGTCTCGTGCGCGGTCGCGGTCGCGCTCCGCTGGGCCTCGAAGGCACGGACCGCGGTGAGGTAGGTCGCGACGAGCTGCGAGTTGACGAACTTGTCACCGTAGCCGCCGCGGATCGGGTAGGCGAGGTAGGTCACGTTGTGCGAGCGGTCGAAGCCGGCGTCGCGCATGTTGCGGAACAGCTGCGCGCAGAAGCGGCACCCGGGATCGAGCACCTCGACGGCGGTCGGGCGGCCGTCGACGCGTCCGCCCAGGTAGGTGGCGTCGACGGAGGCGTAGTCCGCGGCATCCCACGTGCGGAGGCGACTGGGCAGCGTGGCGATGGTGTCGCCCACCGAGGCGAACTCGCGCCCGAAGGCGCCGAGGACGTCACCCTCGCCGATCGACTCCCAGAAGCCCGGCTCGATCGCGTCGATGGAACACGCCTGCGCGGCCAGCGAGCACGCCTGCGCGTTCTGTTTGTCGCACGTGCCGTAGACGACGAGATTCAGGCCGCTGCGACCGAGCAGATAGAGGCTCACGATGAGGCTCAGCACCATGAGCCAGGCGACCACCTCGATCGCGATGCTCGCCGGCCGCACCAGGCGCGGTGCCCGCACGGCGAGCGGCGCGAGCATCGAGTTCTTGACGTCGTCACGGAACGTCGTGTCGCACGGCCGCAGCGTCACCCGGCGCCAGGTGCACCCCCACGCCTTCCCGAGGAGTTTGCGGTACTTCGCCGAGACGGCGGAGAGCACGAGCACGACGAAGAACGCGACGATGCAGACCACGTCACAGCCCCTTCATCATCGCGGTCATGACCTCGAGGGTGCGATCGACGTCGGCGTCGGTGTTGTGAGCGCCGAGGCTGAAGCGCACGAGCGGGCCGAGGCCTTGGCGCTCGATCAGCCAGTAATGCGCGCAGAACGAGCCGCTGCGCACCGCAATTCCGGCGCGGGAGAGGAACGTCGCGAGCCGATGCCCGTCGACGCGCTCCGGCAGTACCGACATCACGGGCGTCGGAGCCTCGTTCAGCAGACGCAGGCGCGGCAGGCCGGCGAGGCCCTCGTGCAGACGGGCGGCGAGCCGCGCCTCGTGCGTGGCGAGGCTCTCACCCGCGGCGCTGCGGAAGCCGCCCAGCCAGTCGAGGGCCGCCCCGAAGCCGATGATCTCGGCCCACGCCTGCAACCCGGGCTCGAGCCGCGTGTACGGGTCGGGCAGCAGGGTGAAGTCGTCCGCGGAGACCGCGCTGACCTGGCCGCCGCCGACGAGCACCGGATCGAGCGATAGGAGCAGCTCGCGGAGCGCCACGACGACACCGAGCGAGGGGCCGTACATCTTGTGGGCCGACAAACACAGCGCGTCGGCGTCCAGCCCCCGGATCGTCTCGAGCGCGTGGGCGGCCGCCTGCGCGGCATCGACGATGACGATGCCGCCGACGCGGTGGACGCGCGCGACGAGGTTCCGAAGATCCGGAGTGACGGTCCCGACGACGTTGTCCATGGCCGAGACGACCACGACGGCGTCGCGCAGGACGTCGTCGTCGGCGAGGATTCGACCGTCCTCGTCCCGCTCCAGGACGACCCGCGGGATGCCGGCACGACGCGCGGCCGCGATCGTCGAGAGGAACACGGCGTTGTGCTCGGTGACGGTCGTGACGATCCGTGCATACCGCCCGGCGGGCAGACCCGACATCAGCAGACCGAGACCGTAGGTGGTGTTCAGGGTGAAGGCGCAGGCGTAGCGCCGCGGAGACAGCCCCGCGACGGTGAGCATGCGATCCCGGGTACGTGCGACCTCGCCGTCCACGCGGCGGCCCGCGTCGTAGTGCACCCGTCCGCCGCAGGCGTTGTCGTGCAGGTAGTAGTGCTGCACGGCGTCGATCACCGGCTGCGGACGAAGCGTCTGGCAGGCGGAGTCGAGATAGACCTCACCGGTCGCGAGGTACTCGAAACCGGGACGGTCACCGCCCCGGTCCGTCTCCGTCGCTCGATCCTCCGTGGCGAGGCGACCGAACAGACCTCGACGGCCGGGGCGACGAGCGGCATCCATGCGGCCCATTGTGGTCGGACCGCGCCGGGACGGCGCCGACCTGCGCCGTGAAAGATCCGCCGATCAGAAGATGCTGCCGATCACGTCCAGCCGCAGCTGGGCGGCGACGGCGATCACCAGGTAGTCGAACACGACGATGAGCGGCAGCCAGCT
>CANSLE010000216.1 GCA_947647645.1 uncultured Microbacterium sp. | reverse complement strand
CGATCACGCGCGCTCCGGCCTCGGCGAGCCCCGTCGCAAGGCTCTGTCCGAGCCCGCGCGAGGATCCCGTGACGAGGGCTGTGCGTCCGCTGAGGTCGAACAGATCAGACAAGGGACACCGCCCCGAAGACCACGAGGACGAGGGCGAACCCCACGACCGACTCCAGCGCCTGCTGCACGGTCCAGGTCCGCAGCGTCGTCTTCACGTCCATGCCCATGAGACGGCCGACGAGCCAGAACCCCGAGTCGTTGACGTGCCCGGCGAAGACCGAGCCGGCAGCGGTGGCGAGGACGACGCAGGCCACCTGCAGGGGCGTGAACTGCGCGGCGAGCACGGCGGGTGCCACGAGCCCCGCCGCCGTCACCAGCGCCACGGTCGCCGACCCCTGGGCGACGCGCAGGACGAGCGCGATGAGGTAGGCCGCGAAGATGACCGGGATCCCGATCGACGCAAGGGAGTCGGACAGGGCGTCCCCGATGCCCGACGCCCGCAGTACGCCGCCGAACATGCCGCCCGCTCCCGTGATGAGGACCACGGAGCAGATGGGGCCGAGCGAGGAGTCGACGATCTTCTCCAGCGCGGTGCCGTGCACGCCACGGCGTGTGCCGAGGACGAAGAGGGCTACCAGAACGGCGATGAGCAGGGCGATCTGGCTCGTTCCGATGAGACGCAGCGCCTGCACCCAGACGAGCCCGCCGTCGAGCGTGCCCGTGGACACGAGGGCCGATACCCCGGTGTTGAGCAGGATCAGGACGAGCGGGATGGCCAGCACGCCGACGACCGTGCCCGCTTTGGGCGGGTTCGCGGGCTCGACGTCCGCTCCGCCGAACAGGTCGAGGATGGGCAACGGGATGCGCTTGTCGATGAACTTCGCCCAGAGGTATCCGCTGAGGTACCACGTCGGCAGCGCGACGACGAGACCGATGATGAGGACGAGCCCGAGGTTCGCACCGTAGGTCTCGCTGGCCGTGATGGGCCCCGGGTGCGGCGGCACGAAGACGTGCATCACCGAGAACGCGGCCGCGGCCGTGAGGCCGTACAGCAGCATGTGCGCGCCGCCGATGCGGCGCCCGACGGCGAAGATGATCGGGAGCATGACGATCAGACCCGCGTCGAAGAACATGGGGAAGCCCATGATCAACGAGGCGACGCTCAGGGCGAAGGCGGCCCGTCTCTCCCCGAAGACCGACACCATCTTCTCCGCCAGCACCCGCGCGCCGCCCGAGGTCTCGACGAGCGCGCCGAGCATGGCGCCGAGACCGACCAGCAGCGCGACCGCCCCGACGGTACCGCTGAAGCTGTCGATGAGCACCTTGCCCACGCTGTCGACCGGGATGCCGGTGGCGAGCGCGGTGAGCAACGAGACCAGGACGAGCACGAGGAAGGCGTGCATCCTCGCCCCGATGATGAGGACGAGGATCAGAGCGACGGCGCCCGCCGCGATCAGCAGCAAGGGCACCGCACCCAGGGTCTGTGTCCAGTCTTGCATGGGGCTTCTCCGATGAATCATCCATGTGCCGGGTCCGTTGCCGACGACGAGACCACGGTGACACATACGTAGTACTTATTGCAAGCAATTCGTCATACTTTTCGCGAGGCGCCCCTCCGCGCCGGTAGCGTGGGCAGGGACAGAAGGACGCCGATGCCCCCCACCGCCCCGACCGCCTCGCACGCGCACATCGTCGAGACCCTCGGCCGCCGCATCGCGGGCGGTGAGCTCGCCCCCGGAACCGGGATGACCGTCGCGGCGCTCGAACGGGAGTTCGCCGCGTCGCGCACCGTCGTCCGTGAAGCGGTACGCGTCCTCGAGGCGCATGGGTTCCTGCGATCGCGGCGCCGCGTCGGCCTCGTCGTGCGCCCCCGCGAGGAGTGGGACAGCCTCGACGCGACCGTGATCGAGTGGAGCCTGGACAGCCCGCGGCGCCGTGACGTCCTCATCGAGCTGACCGAGCTGCGCGTCGCCGTGGAGCCGGTCGCCGCCCGCCTCGCGGCCGAACGCGGCAGCGATGCCGACCGCGCCCGGCTGCTGGAATGGGCGACGCGACTGAACGAGCTCGGCACGCAGGGCCTCGGCGACTCCGACGAGTACCTCGAGGTCGACATCGCCTACCACTCGCTGTTGCTGCGCGCCGGCGGAAACCCGCTGTTCGGAAAGCTCAGCGAACCGATCGCCGAGATCCTGCGCGGGCGGGCTCTGCGGGGGCTCACCCCGGGGATGCCGCGGATCGGAACGCTCGAGGCACATGTGGCCACCGCCCGGGCGATCACCGCGCGTGACGGCGCCCTGGCCGAAGCATCCGCGCGCGAGCACCTCACTCTGGTGTCCAGCGAGGTGGCCCACCTCTGACCGGCCTACCTCCGACGAGCCGCCTCCGAACAGCCACCTCCGACCAGGGGGACGATGTCAGAGGGTCGGGGTGGTCAGGCGCACCGCCCCCACGACGACGTCCATCCGCTGTCCGGGACGCACCTCGCCGGAGCTGAAGGGCGCTCCGGTCATGACGACGTCTCCGGGCCCGAGCGGCGTCCACGATGCCACGTACGCCAGGCACTCGCGGATGGAGACCGGCAGCGCGGCGGCATCCGTGTCGGCCACGGGCCTGCCGTCGATCTCGAGACGGAGACCGACCCGGTCGATGTCGGCCGTGGTGTCGATCCACGGCCCGAGCGGGGTGTAGCCGACGCCGGACTTGGATTCGAAGTTGCGGACGTCGACCGTCGCACGATCGGGACTCGACAGGTCGTTGACCGCCGTGACGCCCAGGACGTACCGACCGGCCGTCTCCGCGGTCAGCCCGGTCGCGTCTCGACCGATCACGACCGCGATCTCGCCCTCGGCGACCGTCCGCCCCGCATCCCGGCGCAAGCGGACCTGCGTCCCGGAGGAGGTCACGGTGCGCGGACTCTTCACCCACGCCTGCACGGGCGCGACATGGGCGGGCCCGTTCTGCGCGATTCCGATCAGCAGAGTCGGCTCCACCGGCACGACGAGCGCGCAGTCCCCCTGCGGGACGCCGATGTCGAGCGGGTCCTGCCCCGCGGCGAAGGCCGCGACAGGCGAGGAGATCGGCACCGGCCCGTCCGGGCTCCACCGCACGTCGACGACCTCGCCGCCGACGCGGGCTCGGCCGATCAGCACGGGAATCCCCCTGCACACGCCGCGTGCGTCACCAGCGCACCGTCCGGATCGTGACCGTGGTGGAGTGCACGCCCTCGCCCGCCTCGTCCCGTGACACCTTCACCGCGTCGTCCATGCGCGTGAGGTCGCGGCGCAACGTCTCGGGGACGAGGAAGGTGGAGGCCGTGGTGATGAGAGCGAGGGTGGCCATGTAGATGCCCAGGAGCACCCAGTTGCCGCCGCTCACGGCGATGAGGTAGGCGCCGAGCACACCGGCGAGGCCACCGGCGAGGACCGCAGAAAGCTCACGAGCCATGGCGACCCCGAGGTAGCGGTGGCGGTTGCCGAACATCTCCGGCAGCAGCGCGCACTGCGGTCCGAGCATCACGTTGACACCGAAGCCGATACCGATCGCGATGACGGCGATGGCGATGGCGTGGTTGCCCAGCGTCAGTAGCCACCATGCCGGGAACGCGTAGACGAGCAGGAACAGCGAGCCCATCCGGTAGACCGTGCGTCGGCCCATCCGATCGGACAGCGCACCCGACAGCGGGACCGTGAAGACGCCGAGGAGCGAGCCCAGCGTGACGCCCCAGGTCAGCAGGCTCTTGTCCGCGTGCTGGCCCGCGACGGCGACGAAGAACGTCAGCGCGAGGGTGTTGAACATGTACGAACCGCCGTTCTCGGCCATCCTCAGGCCGATGCCGACGATCACGCCGGGCAGGCCGTGGCCGAAGATCTCCCGGACGGGGCGCTCGTTGATCTGCTCGTGCTTCTCGAGCGCGACGAAGGTCGGGGTCTCGCGCAGACGCATCCGGATGAAGAGCGCGACGAGGATGAGGGCGAACGAGCAGAGGAACGGCACACGCCACCCCCACGACAGCAGCTGGTCCTCGGGCAGCAGCGCGATCAGGCTGAAGACGACGGCGGCCAGCAGCGTGCCGACCTGGATGCCGATGAACGGCAACGCGGAGAAGAACCCGCGGCGTCGCACGGGGGCGTACTCCGCCATGAGCACCGTCGCGCCGGCCTGCTCCGCGCCGGCACCGAAGCCCTGCAGGAGCCGCATGAGCACGAGCAGCGCCGGCGCCCAGAGGCCGATCTGGGCGTAGGTGGGCAGGAGCCCGATCGCCGTGGACGCCCCGCCCATGAGGAGGATCGTGATCACGAGCACCCACTTGCGGCCGAGCCGGTCGCCGAGCACCCCGAAGAACAGTCCCCCGAAGGGCCGGGCGACGAACCCGACGCCGAACGTGGCGAACGCGGCGACGGTGGCCATCGCGGGGTCGTCCTGCGAGAAGAACAGCACGTTGAAGATCAGCGCCGTGGACAGGCCGTACAGCGCGAAGTCGAAGTACTCCAGCGCGCTGCCGATGCTGGAGGCCAGCGTCGCTCGACGGAGGTTCGCGGCGTACTCGGGATCGTCGCTCGCGTGCGCGGCGACGGGGGGTGGGACGTCTGTCACTGCCATCTCCTTTGATCGGCACGGCGGGGCCGCGTGTGCGATCAGAGTATCAACCCAGTGGACATTGTTCAATATGTTGGATGCCGATCGGGAACGATCCGATCGGCATCCCCGTCAGGGGCGCCGCGCCGCGGCGGAGAACGGGTTCGTCAGCGCGCGC
>CANSLE010000215.1 GCA_947647645.1 uncultured Microbacterium sp. | reverse complement strand
CGACGCGCGGGCCCGCGGTCGCCAGCGCGTGGCGGGTCGCCTGTGCGGTGCCGGCCGCGCCGTCGACGTCGACCCAGTGGTGGCTCGGGGCACCGACGTCGTCGCGTCCCCAGGGCCGGCCGAACGACACGAACGGCATCCCGCGCTCTCGCAGCCACTCGGCGCGGGGATCGCCGGGGAAGGTGCCGGTGATCACGACGGCGTCGATCTCGCCGCCCTCGCGGAGGTCTCCCATACGCCGGATCTCCTCATCGGGGGTGCGCGCGGCGTACAACATGACGCGCAATCCACGCTCTCCGGCCTGTTCGGTGAGGGCGTGCACGAAGCGGTCGAGCACGACGCCCGAGATCCCGCCCGCATACGGGTCGAGGTGGATGCCGATGGTCGAACTCCGCCGCGTACGCAGTCGTCTGGCGGAGGCGTGGGGGGCGTAGTTGAGGCGGGAGATGGCGTCGGCGACGCGGGCGCGGGTCTCTTCCCGCACGATCTGGGGCGAGTTGATCACGTTGCTGACCGTCTGACGCGACACGCCGGCGGCGCGCGCCACGTCCTCGATCGTCGCCGATCTGTTCACGCGGTCCTCCCTTGACGCTTCCCCGCATTGTCGTCTATCTTTGCCAGCATCCCACAATTTGAACGATCAAATGATCGATCCAACGACGGATCGTCCGAACGATCCCGGGCAGGGATGGCACCATGGGCCGCGCCGCGGCGGCGCGCGCCACGCGATCGAAGGAGATGCGATGAAGCGACACACAGCACGGACGCTGCTCGCGGCGGGAGGTCTGGCCGTGGCCTCGAGCCTGCTGCTGACGGGGTGCGGACAAGGGTTCGCCGGGTCGGGTGCCGACCCGTCGGCGAGCGCCGGCGGTCTCACCGCCTCCGACAAGCCCCTCACGATCATGATCGGCTCCTCCGGTGATGCCGAGACCAAGGCCGTGCAGGATGCCGTGGCCGCCTGGTCCGCGACGTCCGGTGTCTCCGCCTCCGTCGTCGCCGCGACCGACCTCGCCCAGCAGTTGTCGCAGGGCTTCGCCGCGGGATCGCCGCCGGACCTGTTCTACCTCAGCACCGACCAGCTCGCCGGCTTCGCGAGCAACGGCTCGCTGAAGCCGTACGGCGACCAGCTGAGCAACAAGGACGACTTCTACCCGTCGCTCGTGAAGAACTTCACCTACGACAACACCTTTTACTGCGCTCCCAAGGACTTCTCCACGCTGCAGCTCGTCATCAACGAGAACCTGTGGACCCAGGCGGGCCTGACCGACGCCGACATCCCGACCACGTGGGACCAGCTCGCCGCGGTCGCCGCGAAGCTCACGAACGGCACGACGAAGGGTCTCGTCTTCGGTGGCGAGTACGCCCGCCTCGGCGCTTTCATGGCGCAGGCCGGTGGACGGCTCGTCTCAGAGGACGGCAAGACCGCCGAGGCGAACAGCGACGCCAACGCCACGGCGCTGACCTACGTCCAGAAGCATCTGCAGGACGGCACCTTCGCGTACGCCTCCAATGTGGGCGCCGGCTGGGGCGGCGAGGCGTTCGGCAAGAAGCTGGGCGCCATGACGATCGAGGGAAACTGGATCGCCGGCGCCCTCGGCGACTACCCCGACGTGAAGCCCAAGGTCGTGGAGCTGCCCGCCGGCAGCGCCGGCACGGGCACCCTGCAGTTCACGAACTGCTGGGGCATGGCCGCCGACAGCCCCAATCAGAAGGCCGCCCTCGATCTCGTCCAGAATCTGACGAGCGCCGGCCAGCAGCTGGCGTTCTCGAAGGCGTTCGGCCCGATGCCGTCGGTGCAGTCCGCCGCCGAGACGTGGAAGAACGACAACCCCTCCCTCGTCGCCTTCCTCCACGGCGCTGAGTACGCGCAGGGCGTTCCCACCAACAAGGGTGCCGCCGATGTCATCAAGGACTTCAACGCACAGCTCGAGTCGCTCAAGACGGGCGACCCGAGGAAGATCCTCGGCACGGTGCAGACGAACCTCGAGGCCGTCGTCGGCTGATCATGACCGCTCCCGTCGCTCCGGTCGCGACCCCCTCGCGCCCGGCCTCGCCCCGGCATCCGCGCTCTCGCGGAATCCGCGGCGGCGAGGCCGGCGCGGGCTGGCTGTTCGTGTCGCCCGTCATCCTCATCCTCGGCGTCTTCCTGCTCGTGCCGGTGCTCATGGCGCTCTGGGTCAGCTTCTCGGACTGGTCGGGCCGCGGGAGCCCCCTCTCCCCCTCGGTCGGCTTCGTCGGCCTCGACAACTACGCCGCCATCACCGGCGGCGGTGGCCTGGCCGAGCGCGACTTCGGAACGGCGCTGCGCAACAATGCCTGGTACGTCCTGCTCGTGGTGCCCCTGCAGACGGTCCTGTCGCTGTTCCTCGCCGTTCTCGTCAGCCGCCGGATCCTCCGCGGCCGCGGCTTCTTCCGCACCGCGTTCTACTTCCCGTCCGTGACGAGCTCGGTGGCGATCACCGTGCTGTGGCTGTTCCTCTTCTCCTTCGCAGGCCCCGTCAACCAGATCCTGTCAGCGATCGGCCTCGCCGCCCCCAACTGGTTCAGCGATCCGCGCGGCATCGTGCACGTCGCCCTTGCAGCGGTGGGCATCACCGACGGGCCGGACGCCCTCACCGGCGCCGGCTTTCTCGGCGTCTCGTGGTGGGACTGGCTGTCGGGACCCTCGGTCGCGATGTCCGCCTTCGTCCTGATGGCGGTGTTCACCACGAGCGGCACCTTCATGCTGCTGTTCATCGCCGCCCTGCAGAACATCGGCGTCGAGCTCGGCGAGGCGGGGATGATGGACGGTGCGAACGGATGGCAGCGCTTCCGGCACATCACCCTCCCCCAGCTGCGACCGACGCTGTTCACGGTGATCACGCTCGGGCTCATCGGCTGCTGGCAGGTGTTCGACCAGATCTACACCGGCACGCAGGGCGGCCCGGCCAAGACGACGATGACCCCCGCGTACCTCTCCTACACCTCCGCCTTCCAGAACCAGGACTGGGGCGTGGGAGCGGCCATCGCGTTCATCCTGTTCGTCATCATCATCGCCTTCACGCTCCTGCAGCGCTGGGAGCTTCGAGACCGGCCGGTCTCGAAGCGGCGCATCCGCGCCTATCAGCCGCGCGCCGCGGCCTCCGCGAGTTCCCCGTCTCCGAAGGAGGTCGACATATGACCACCGCGCTGACCGTCGTCGAGGTGCAGTCCGCTCCGCCCGCACCCGCGCCGCACCGGCGACGTCGCGTCACGGTCCGCAGCCTCACCGGCCAGGTCCTGCTCTACGCGATGCTGACTCTGCTCGCCTTCGTCTACATCTCCCCGTTCCTCGTGCAGGTGGCGACGTCGTTCAAGACCGAGCCGGATGCCGCCGCCGACCCCGTCTCGTTGATCCCCGCGACGTTCTCGACGGCCGCCTACGAGCGCCTGTTCCTGCACAGCGACTTCCCGCTGTGGTTCGTGAACTCGGCGGTCGTGACCGTCTGCGTGACGATCGGGCGCGTCTTCTTCGTGTCGCTCGCCGGCTACGCGCTCGCCCGGCTGCGCTTCCGTGGGCGCAGCGTCGTGTTCGCGATGGTGGTGGCCGTCATGGCGGTGCCGACGGTCGTGTTGCTGATCCCGAAGTTCCTCGTGCTCAACCAACTGGGTCTCTACAACTCCTACGCCGGCATGATCCTGCCGCTGCTCGTGGACGCCGCCGGCGTGTTCATCATGAAGAACTTCTTCGAGTCAATCCCCGACTCCGTCGAGGAACAGGCCCGCATCGACGGCGCCGGCACCTTCCGGGTTTTCTGGTCGATCGTGCTGCCGATGGCGAGGCCGGCGCTGATCACGATCGTGATCCTGTCGTTCCAGGGATCGTGGAACGAGCTCAGCCACTTCATCGTGTCGACGCAGTCGCCGGAGCTGACCACCCTCACGAAGGGCGTGGCCTCGCTGGCGTCCGGCCAGCTCAGCCAGGGCACCCAGTACCCCCTCAAACTCGCAGCCGCGGCGATCATGACGATCCCCGTCGCCGTCCTCTTCTTCCTCTTCCAGAGGAAGATCATGAACACCAGTGAAGGAGCAGTGAAGGGATGACGGCCGGCTTGCAGCCATTCCTGTCCGACCGGATCGTGGCGCTCGCCGCGCCGACGCAGGCCTGGTCGGGCCCCGACGGCGACATGGGCGCCGCAGCGATCGACGGCGTCTACCACGGCGACACACGGTTCATCCGCGGACTCGACGTCGACTACGCCGACGCCCACGGCACCTGGCGTCGCCCCGAGCACATCGCCACCGCACTCACCTCGGCCGGCTCCGTGCGCCTCGATGCGCTGCTGCGGGGCGTGGACGACGACACCCCGGATCCGAAGGTGCGCCTGGAGCGTGAGCGCACCGTGATCGAGGCCCGCGTCACCGAGACGATGACTATCCGCTCCCACCTCGACGCCCCGGTGCGGGTGCGCCTGCGTGCGCGCGTGGGCGTCGAGATCGGCGCGCTGCAGGAGGTGAAGGCGGGCACGTCGCGCGCGGCGGTGGGTGACGTGACGGTGGTCGAGGGCACGGTCGTCGTCGCCCACGGCGGCGCGTCCATCGAGCTGACGGCGTCGGAGGCCGAGGTCACCGTCGACGACGGTGACCTGACTCTGGTGTGGCACATCACCTGCCCGCCGCGCGGAGCGGCCAACGTGTCGTGGACGGCGGCGCTCTCCGATGCGGCGCTCGTGGTCCGCGGCGCCCGGACGCGGGTGCCGTCACAGGGGTAGACAGCCGGCCCGCGCGCAACT
>CANSLE010000214.1 GCA_947647645.1 uncultured Microbacterium sp. | reverse complement strand
TCACGGCCGGCGCGGCATCCTCCTGGCGCAACTGCAAGTCCCCGTGGGGGACACGCCGGGGTGGATGCCGGTGGCGCGGCGTGTCACACAGCATCCCTTGCCGTTCGGTTCACGCCGGGCCCACGCCGGGCCCACGCCCGCAACCAACCCGCCCGGCCCACGCCCGCAACCGACTCGCCCGACCCACAACCACGCGACCCCACGGTGCACGAAGCACCGCGGGGTCGCGTGGGGGGCCAGCAGGGGATCAGCCGAAGCGTCCCGAGACGTAGTCCTCGGTGGCCTGCACGGAGGGCGCCGTGAAGATCGTGTCGGTGTTGTCGTACTCGATGAGCTTGCCGGGCTTGCCGGTGCCGGCGATGTTGAAGAACGCCGTCTTGTCGGAGACGCGCGACGCCTGCTGCATGTTGTGCGTGACGATGACGATCGTGTAATCCGTCTTCAGCTCCTGGATCAGCTCCTCGATCGCGAAGGTCGAGATCGGGTCCAGGGCCGAGCAGGGCTCGTCCATGAGGAGCACATCGGGAGAGACGGCGATCGCGCGCGCGATGCACAGACGCTGCTGCTGACCGCCGGACAGACCGGCACCGGGCTTGTCGAGGCGGTCCTTCACCTCGTTCCAGAGGTTCGCGCCCCGCAGCGAGCGCTCGACGAGGGCGTCCGCGTCGCTCTTGGAGATGCGCTTGTTGTTGAGCTTCACGCCCGCCAGCACGTTCTCCTTGATCGACATCGTGGGGAACGGGTTCGCCCGCTGGAAGACCATGCCGACGTGACGGCGCACGAGCACGGGGTCGACCCCGGAGCCGTACAGGTCGTCGCCGTCGACGAGGACCTTGCCCTCGACGCGGGCACCCGGGATCACCTCGTGCATGCGGTTGAGCGTGCGCAGGAACGTGGACTTGCCGCAGCCCGACGGGCCGATGAACGCCGTGACGGCGCGGGGCTCGATATCCATCGACACGCCCTCCACGGCGAGGAAATCGCTGTAGTAGACGTTGAGGTTCTCGACTTCGATGCGCTTGGACACTGGTGCCTTCCTTGCTTAGCGTGCCTTCGGCGCGAAGACCTTCGCGACGATCCGGGCGATCAGGTTGAAGATGACGACGAGGATGACCAGCAGCAGCGCCGCACCCCAGGCCTGAGCCTGGGAGGCGTCGATGTCCTGCCCCGGGAAGCTGTAGGCCGTGTAGGCCATGACCGGGAGGGTCTGCATGGGACCGTTGAACGGGTCGGAGTTGAAGTTGTCGGTGAAGCTCGCCGCGATGAAGATCGGTGCGGTCTCACCGATCACGCGGGCGACGGCCAGCACGACACCCGTGATGATTCCGCTCGCTGCCGTGCGCAGCACGATCTTGAGGATGGTCGTCGAGCGCGGCACGCCGAGCGCGAACGACGCCTCGCGCAGGTCGGCGGGCACCAGCCGCAGCATCTCCTCGGTCGAGCGGATCACGATCGGGATCATGAGCACGCAGAGCGCGATGGATGCCGAGAAGCCGCTGAACGCCTTCGGCCCGACGATGAGCGCGAACAGCGAGAACGCGAACAGACCGGCGACGATCGAGGGGATGCCGGTCATGACGTCCACGAGGAACGTGATGGCGCGGCGCAGCGGGTTGTTCGGCTGCGCGTACTCCACGAGGTAGACCGCGGCGAGGATGCCGATGGGAACGGAGATCAGCGCGGCGATGCCGGTGATGATCAGCGTGCCGACGACGGCCTGGAGAGCGCCCGGGGTCGACACCACGGCGAGCGTGTTCGGGTCGAAGGCGGTGCCGCCGACCTTCGTGATGAAGTCCCAGGACATGACGCCCATGCCCTTGGAGAACACGGTCCACAGCGTCGAGATCAGCGGGGCCACCGCCAGCACGAAGGCCGCGGTGACGAGGCCGCGCACGACCCGATCGGTCGACTTGCGTCGACCCTCGACGATCGCGGAGAACACGCCGATGGCGATGAGGTAGACGACCGCGCTGAGAACGATCCAGGTCGCGACGTTGAAGCCGCCCAGCACGAGCTGGAGCGCGGCGATCACGACGAGCGAGATCGCCAGCACGATCGGCTCGATGAACCGGGGGAGCCGGCCGCTGGTGAGCGACAGCGGAGGCGTGGACGCGGTGGCCACGGGCGTGATGATCTCGGTCACGAGCGCTTTCCTCTCTTGCGGCCCTTCGCGCCGGGGCCGGTCGCCGCGATGATGTAGCGGGCCAGCATGTTCACGGCGAGCGAGACGACGAACAGCATCAGACCGGTGCCGATGAGCGCGGAGCGCTGCAGATCGGTCGCGATCGGGAAGTTCAAGGCGATGTTGGCCGCGATGGTCTGCGAGTTGTAGCCGTCGGTGAGCAGTGCGACCGAGAAGATGAGGCTGGGCGAGATGATCAGGGCGATGGCCATGGTCTCGCCCAGGGCGCGTCCGAGGCCCAGCAGGGTGGCGGACACCATGCCGCTGCGCGCGTAGGGGATCACCGCCAGGCGCACCATCTCCCAGCGGGTCGCACCGAGGGCGAGGGCCGCCTCCTCGTGCAGCCGCGGGGTCTGGAGGAAGATCTCGCGCGTGATCGAGGTGACGATCGGCAGGATCATGACCGCGAGCACGACGCCACCGGCGAGCATCGTCGACCCGGTGCTCGAGACGGGCCCCTGGAAGAGCGGGATCCACCCGAAGTACTGGTTCAGGAAGTCGGCGAGCGGCAGCAGGAGGGGGCGCATCACGATGATGCCCCAGAGGCCGAAGACAATCGAGGGGACCGCGGCCAGCAGATCGATGATGTAGCCGAGGAAGCCGGCGATGCGGCGCGGGGCGTAGTGGGAGATGAACAGCGCGATGCCGATGGCGACCGGCGTGCCGAGCACCATCGCGATGAGGGCCGCCCAGATGCTGCCCCAGAGGAGGGGAGCGACATAGTCCCAGAAGCTGGTCCAGTCCTTGTTCTGGTAGCCGGCGAGGTCGCCCTCGCTCCAGTTGGCCGTGATCGCCGGCAGGCCCTTGAGGATCAGGAAGATGGCGACGCCGGCCAGGATGATCATGATGGAGACGGCCGCCGTGGTCGACAGGCCGAGGAAGACGGAGTCCCCGGCGCGACGCTTGCCGACGATGTTGGATGCCGGCTTCGGCTCGGGTGCGGTCTTGACATCAGCCACGACGAACCCCCAGGTCGGGCAGGGTCATGTGTTCTCCGCGGGTCGGGATCGCAGAGTCCGATGTGGTGTCCGACTCAGCGGGACCGTCGATCCGCGATCGACGACCCTGCTCAGCCAGGTCCGGTCTGTGCGACGACTGCCGCACAGACCGGACCGGGACGAGGTGTTACTTGATCGCTGCGAGGGTCTTCGCGGCGGCCGCGAGCACCGAGTCGGGCAGCGGCGCCGAGCCCGCGTTCTTCTCGGCGACCGACTGGCCCAGCGAGCTGGTCACGAAGCCGAGGTACGACTTCACGAGCTCGGCCTGCTTCGCGTCCTTGAAGCTGGAGCAGACGACCGCGTAGGAGACCAGCGGGATCGGGTAGGAGTCCGCCGTCAGCTTCGAGTAGTCGAACTTCTTCGACAGGTCGCCGGGGACGCCGTTCGAAGCCTCGACCGCAGCGACGTCGAACGTCTTGGAGACGGCCGCGCCGCTGTACGCGACCGCCGTGCCGTTGGTGAGGATCGACGCCGCGTTGAGCGAGCCGATCGCCGAGTGGTCGGCGTAGCCGATGGTGCCCGAGCCGGCCTTGACGGCCTCGACGACGCCCGAGCCGCCCTTCTGCTTCGAGACGTTGCCCTGGACCGGCCAGTCCTTGCCCGCCGGGAAGGTCCACACCGACTTCTGGGTGGCGGCGAGGTAGTTGGTGAAGTTCTGGGTGGTGCCGGAGCCGTCCGAACGAGCGACCGTGGTGATCGCGCCGGCGGCCAGAGCCGTGCCGTTGTCCTTCGTGATGGCCGGGTCGGACCAGTCGGTGATCTGCAGGGCGAAGATCTTGGCGATCGTCTCGCCGCTCAGCTGCAGCTTGGTGACGCCGGGGATGTTGAAGACGATCGCAACGCCGTCGAGGTAGACCGGGATGTTGATCCCGCCGTCGGTGCACAGCTTCTTGGACTGGGCCGTCTGGTCGGCGTTCAGCGGCGAGTCGGAGCCGGCGAAGTCGTACGCGCCGCTCAGGAAGTTCGTCACGCCACCGCCGGAGCCCTGCGACTTGTCGTAGTTGATGGTCACGTTCTTGGCGGTCGCGTTGTAAGCGGTCGTCCAGGCCTGCTGTGCGTTCGACTGGGCGCTCGAGCCGCCGGCGGTGATCGTGCCGCTGAGGCTCGGGTCGATCTTGAAGGCGACGTCCGAGCTGGTCGCCGTCGGGCTCGCGGCCGGCGTGTTGCCGCCGGACGACGCGCAGCCCGTGAGGGCGAGGGCGGCGACGGCCGCGATGGCGCCCAACTGGGAGATACGGGTGAGCTTCACTGTGAATCCTTCACGTTGTGTGGGAAATGCGGCCCGGTGCAGGGCACGCCCCGACGCTAGACAGCGACTCTTACGTGCCGGCGCTGTCCAGGTGAACGACGGGTTAACGATCATGTGCGATCGTGTGCCCTCGACGCCCCCGGATTCTCCCGCGGTTCACCTCACACCTCTACGATGGCGGCCATGGGTACGACGAGCAAGACCGAACGCGCCGCACGCGACGCCATCACCGAGGCCTCGGCAGCGGCCGCGACCGCGACCAAGGCGGCCAAGCGCCTCCCCAAGAAGCTCGCGGCGGGTCTCGAGGAGTACATCGACGAGGCTCGCGACGCCGCCGATGTGTCCGCCAAGAAGCT
>CANSLE010000213.1 GCA_947647645.1 uncultured Microbacterium sp. | reverse complement strand
GCCGTCCTCGGTGGCGGTCCCGGCGGCTACGAGGCGGCGCTGGCTGCCGCTCAGCTCGGCGCGGACGTCACGCTCGTCGAACGCGCGGGCGTGGGCGGGGCGGCCGTCATCACCGACGTCGTCCCGTCGAAGAGCCTCATCGCGACGGCGGATGCCGCGGTCGCGATCTCCGAGGCGAGCGACCTGGGCGTCCAGTTCTTCGCGAAGGGGGAGAGCGGCGTCGCCCTCAAGCCCGAGGTCGCGATCAACCTCGCCGCCGTCAACAAGCGCCTGCTCTCCCTCGCCCGCCAGCAGTCGGACGACATGCGGGCCCAGCTCGTCGACGCCGGCGTGCGGATCATCTCCGGTCAGGGGCGACTCGACGGCCACCACGCGATCGTCGTCGCGACCGGTCCGGGCGGGACCGACTTCGACCGTGTGGAGGCCGACACCCTCGTCGTCGCGGTGGGTGCCTCGCCCCGCGAGCTGCCGACCGCCAAGCCGGACGGGCGGCGCATCCTCACGTGGACCCAGCTCTACGACATGAAGGCCCTCCCCGAGCACCTCATCGTCGTGGGATCGGGGGTGACCGGTGCGGAGTTCGCGTCGGCGTACATGAACCTCGGCGCGAAGGTCACGCTCATCTCGAGCCGTGACCAGGTCCTCCCGGGTGAGGATGCCGATGCCGCCGCCGTGCTGGAGAAGGTGTTCACGCGCGGCGGGATGACGGTGCTCTCGAAGTCCCGGGCGGACGGCGTCGAGCGGGTCGGCGACGGCGTCGTCGTCAGGCTGTCGGACGGGCGTACGGTCGAGGGCAGCCACTGCCTCCTCGCGGTCGGCTCGATCCCGAACACGGCCGGCATCGGTCTCGAGGAGGCGGGCGTCCAGCTGACGGAGTCGGGGCACATCCGTGTCAACCGCGTCGCGAGGACGTCGGTGCCGAACATCTACGCCGCCGGCGACTGCACGACGTTCGTGCCGCTCGCCTCGGTCGCCTCCATGCAGGGACGCACCGCGATCTTCCACGCGCTCGGCGACACCGTGATCCCACTCGAGCGCCGCCGCATCACGGCGAACATCTTCACGGCCCCGGAGATCGCCACCGTCGGGCGGCAGGAGAAGGACGTGGAGACGGGCGCCATCAACGGCTACGTGTACAAGCTCCCGCTCGCCGCGAACGCGCGCGCGAAGATGATGGGCATCACCGACGGCTTCGTGAAGATCATCGCCCGCGAGGGCAGCGGCACGGTCATCGGCGGCGTCATCGTCGCTCCCCGGGCCTCGGAGCTCATCTACCCGATCGCGATCGCCGTCGAGCGTCGCCTGACCGTCGACCAGGTGTCGCGTGTCTTCGCGGTGTTCCCGTCGCTGAGCGGGTCGATCACCGACGCCACCCGTGCGATGCACCTGGTGAACCGCGACGACGACTTCTTCGGCTGATCGGCCGAAAACCGGCATCCGTCGCGCCGTCGAGTCCGGCACGCGCTGCGGTTGCCTCGACCGCGCGCGGCTGTCAGCAGCACTATCGCTGAAGCTGCGCCGTCCACATCCCGTGGCCGTCGGGAGACGTCGCCGACACGGTGAAGGCCGTCAGACTCTGCACGGCGGTGGGGATCGCGATCGGGGTGCGCAACGCCCCCTTCTGGCAGACGATGTCCTGCGACGTCGTGAGCGTCTGCCCTCCCGCGGTGTAGGTGAGCGCGAACTGGGCGCGATCGGCGCCGATGCAGCGCAGCTCGACCGCACGGAAGGCGGTCGGTGAGGGGAAGCGGAGTGTCACCCCCGGTTCGCCGTCGACCGCGGCGAGCATGCCGCCGCCGGTCGCCCCCGGGGCGGCCGCGATCACGGAGTCCGACCACGCCGACCAGGCCGCGCGGTCCTCCCCGGAGGGGCCCGAACTGCAACCGGCGAGCATGAGAGCGGATGCCGCGGCCGCGACCAGGGTGAGACGACGGCGCCGGGCGGTCATGTCAGGAGATCGTGAGGAGGTGGTGACCGGCGGAGACGGTGGTCCCGGGGTCCGCGTTGATGGCGCCGACGACGCCGTCCTTGTGGGCCTGGATCGGCTGCTCCATCTTCATCGCCTCGAGGACGACGACGAGATCGCCCTTGACGACCGGCTGGCCTTCCGCGACCGCGACCTTGACGATGGTCGCCTGCATGGGGGCTTTGACCGCGTCGCCGGACGCCCCGGACGCGACCGAGGGGGCGTGCGAGCGGCGCGAGGGCGGCACCGCCGCGGGGCGGCCGATCTTGGTGGGGGCGACCGCGATGCGATCGGGCAGGCTCACCTCGAGGCGCTTGCCGGACACCTCGACCACGACGGTGTGGCGCGGCTCGGCCTCCGCCGGCGCCTCCGCCTCGCCGTCCCACGGGGCGATGTCGTTGACGAACTCGGTCTCGATCCAGCGCGTGAACACACCGAAGCGGCCGTCCTCCGCGGTGAAGGCGGGGTCGCGCACCACCTTGCGGTGGAAGGGCAGCACGGTGGGCATGCCCGCGACCTCGAACTCGTCGAGCGCGCGGCGCGCACGCTCGAGGGCTTCGGTGCGGTCGCGGCCGGTGACGATCAGCTTGCCCAGGAGCGAGTCGAACGCCCCCGAGACGCTGTCGCCGGCGGTCACGCCGGAGTCGAGGCGGATGCCGGGCCCGCCGAACGTCTTGAACTGGTGGATGCGGCCGGGCTGCGGGAGGAAGCCGCGGCCCGGGTCCTCGCCGTTGATGCGGAACTCGATCGAATGCCCGAGCGGCTGGGGGTCGCCGTCTTCGAGGACGCCGCCCTCGGCGAGGCGGAACTGCTCGCGGACGAGGTCGAGGCCGGTGACCTCCTCGGAGACGGGGTGCTCGACCTGCAGCCGGGTGTTGACCTCGAGGAAGGAGATCGTGCCGTCGGCGCCGATGAGGAACTCGCAGGTGCCCGCGCCGACGTAGCCGACCTCGCGGAGGATCGCCTTCGAGGACTCGTAGAGCGTGCGGTTCTGCTCTGCGGTGAGGAACGGCGCGGGGGCCTCCTCGACGAGCTTCTGGTGGCGGCGCTGCAGCGAGCAGTCGCGCGTCGAGACGACGACGACGTTGCCCGCGGCATCCGCGAGGCACTGCGTCTCGACGTGGCGCGGCTTGTCGAGGTACTTCTCCACGAAGCACTCGCCGCGCCCGAAGGAGGCGATCGCCTCGCGGGTCGCCGACGCGAACAGCTCCGCGACCTCATCGAGCTCGCGCGCGACCTTCAGCCCTCGTCCGCCGCCGCCGTAGGCCGCCTTGATCGCGATCGGCAGGCCGAACTCCCGGGCGAACGCGATGACCTCGTCCGCGCCGGCGACGGGACCGGGGGTGCCCGGAGCCAGAGGCGCGCCGACCTTCTCGGCGACGTGGCGGGCCGTGACCTTGTCGCCGAGGGCCTCGATGGCCTCGGGCGGCGGGCCGATCCAGATGAGGCCCGCGCCGATCACGGCACGCGCGAAATCGGCGTTCTCCGCGAGGAAGCCGTATCCGGGGTGCACGGCGTCGGCGCCGGAACGGCGCGCCACGGAGAGGATCTTGTCGATCGAGAGGTAGGTGTCGGCGCTCGTGACGCCGTCGAGGGCGTACGCCTCGTCGGCGAGCTTCGCGTGCATCGCATCGCGGTCCTGGTCGGCGTAGACGGCCACCGACGCCTTGCCCGAGTCGCGGGCGGCCCGGATCACTCGGACGGCGATCTCACCGCGGTTCGCAATGAGCACTTTGGTGATCTGCGGGCGCGCGACCGTCAGGTCCAGTGAGCGTGGCATGGATGCCAGCCTACCCACGCCCGACCCCTCTCCTTTGGATCACTCGCACAAGATCGAGGGGGAATCGTGTGCGCAAGGCTACGAAGTCGCGGCCCTCGCGTTCTCGTGCGTCGACGGTGACCACAGATCGGTCCACACGATGCCGAGCGCGCCGCAGAGCCGCCGCACCGTCGACAGCGACATCCCCACGACGGTCGACGGGTCGCCGTCGACACGATCGATGAACGGGCTCCCGAGGCTGTCGACGGTGAACGCCCCCGCCACCTGCAACGGCTCGCCCGTCGCGACGTAGGCTGCGATCTCGGCATCCGAGATGTCGGCGACGAAGCTGACGGATGCCGCGGCGACCGCGTTCTCCTCGCGCGGCGGCGCGCCGGGAGCCACCCGGATGACGCTGTGGCCGGAGTGCAGGATGCCGGTTCGTCCTCTCATCTGCTCCCATCGGGCGATGGCGATCTCCGGCCGGAGCGGCTTGCCGAGGACCTGACCGTCGATCTCGAACATCGAGTCGCCGCCGACCACGACGCCGTCGAAGTCCGGGTCGCTGCCGGCGAGGGACGCCGCGACGTCGGCGGCCTTGCGCCGTGCGAGCAGCAGCACGTGCTCGTCGGGCGGCAGGGTGCGGCCCTCCTGGCTCTCGACGGCCGCGATCACCGCGTCCTCGTCGACCGCGGGTGCCCGCAGCATTGGTTCGATGCCGGCCTGGCGCATGAGCATGAGGCGGGCGGGGGAGGTGGAGGCGAGGCACACGCGCATGCCCCCCAGGCTACGGCGCCCGGGAATCGTGACAGCATCGAAGGATGCAACCCGGCGACCTGCTCGATCTCGACATCACCGACGTCGCCCACGGCGGCGTCTTCGTCGCCCGCCACGACGGCCGCGTCGTGTTCGTGGCCGATGCGATCCCCGGCGAGCGCGTGCGGGCACGCCTGACCGACACGGGCAGGACATCCTTCTGGCGCGCCGTCGCCGTCGATGTGCGGGACGCCTCCCCGCACCGCCGGTCCCACGTGTGGGCGGCGGCCGATCTCGCGGTCGAGCCGGACCTCCGTCCGGG
>CANSLE010000212.1 GCA_947647645.1 uncultured Microbacterium sp. | reverse complement strand
GACCCAGCCGAGCGCGACGCCGAGGAGCGCCGCGAGCTTCACGTCGCCGCCACCCATCGCTCCGCGCCCGGCGAGGCGCAGGAGCGCGAACGCCGTGAAGACGACGGCGCCGGCGGTGACCGCCCGGACGAGCGCACTCCAGGGTGCTCCGGCGAGGCAGGATGCCGCGAAGAGCGCGACCGAGGCCGCGAGCGCGGGCAGGACGACGGCGTTCGGCAGGCGATGGGTTCGCATGTCGATCACGGTGAGGGCGAGGCCGGCTGCGGCGATCACGAGAAGTGCGGCGGTCGCCAGCCCGAACGCAAGCGGAGCATCTCGAGGCGCCGTCACGCCCAGTCCTCCGGTGCGCAGGCACAGAAGCGCCACCAGCGCGAAGGACAGGCCGGTCGCCGTCACGGTGAAGGCACGGTCGCGCGGGCCGTGTCCCGCCCGCACCGGCGCGTGCCGCACGATGAGCCGGTCGATGCCGAGACCGACAGCGAGGCCGGCCAGGCCGGCCAACAGCATCACCGCGAACTCAGACATCGAGGACCTCGAGCGCGACGGTGACGACGACGACGCGCGCAGCGTCGCCCGCTGCGGTGCCGACGCCCTCTGTGGCGATCCCCTCCGCCTCGCGCACGGCGCGCTTGAGCGGGAGCACGTAGGTGCCGCGGTCGACATCCGGGAAGATCGACGTTCGCCATCGGGAATCGCCGATGACGGCCGCGACCCGGACCGAGCCGAAGCCGCGCGACGGCCGCGAGAT
Source organism: uncultured Microbacterium sp. (assembly GCA_947647645.1). Taxonomy (GTDB): domain Bacteria; phylum Actinomycetota; class Actinomycetes; order Actinomycetales; family Microbacteriaceae; genus Microbacterium. The sequence goes on along the minus strand of CANSLE010000212.1, from coordinate 4,063 downwards.
GTCACGGATGTCCGCGCTCAGCGCGGCCGGCAGCGCCACGAAGTACCAGTCCTGGGCGCGCGCCGCCCATCGGAAGATCTCGCCGTCGAACTCCACACGCATGCGGTCATGCTAGCGCCGATCGCCTCGTCTGCATCTTCTCCTGTGGATGGATCTCAGCCCTTGCTTTCTTCGTAGCGATGTTCTGCCGTGAGCCACAGCTCGTCGATGGTGAACCCCAGCCGCAGGTTCGCGGACCGAGGGATGAGGGGCTCGACGATCACGAGGAGATGATCACCGGCGTGCCGGCGGGCAGCTGCGCGAGCCGATCGGTGGCCGGGCCGTCGAGGTAGATGCAGCCGAACGAGTTCGCACCGGAGCGCTCCCGGTAGTAGTGGAACGCCGTCACCGCGACCGTGCCGCCGTCGAAGCCCGCCATCGTCGCGGACTGCACTCCGAGATACACGAGCGGGTGGCCCTGCGTGTACGCGAACTCCGGAACGACCCGCGTCAGCATCACGAACGTGCGCCCCACCGGTGTCGGCGTCGAGGGCTTGCCCCAGGCGAAGTCGCTCGCGACCCTCTCGACACCGGATGCCGAGACGATGTCGATCGTGTGGCTTGCCAGGTGCACCTCGACGTACGCGGTCACCGGCGTGAGCTCGACGTCCGCGGCGCGCAGCCAGCCGACCGTCTGCGCGGGGTTGCCGTCCGGCGGCAGACCCTGCCTCCCGGCGAGCAGGACCTTGACCCAGTGCGGCTGCCGCTCGACGACGGGAACGACCGTGCCGCCGTAGGCCGCGTCGCGCGGCAGATACCCCAGCGGCTGTCCGGTGGGATCGGCGAAGATGGGGGCCGCTGTGAGAGGTCGGGCGAGCTCGCCCGTCATCGGCGCGAACGGCGCGTCATCGACGGGGATGCCGGGGGTCACCGACCACACGTCGATCTGCGGAAGTGCGGCTATGTCGTAAGGGGTCGCGTTCGCGGGGGCATCGGTGGGCGGAGCGGTCGACGCGGTCTCGGGGGGCCGCGGAACGGCGACGGCGGCGGCATCCGCTGCGCGAACCGGACCGTCGCCGGCCACCCCCACCACCGCGGCGACGGCCGCGACGGCGACACCGCCGATCACGGCGAGCGCCGTGACGGCCCAGGGGGCGATGTCCCCGAGACGTGCGCGGCGCGGCGTGTGCATGACTCCAGGGTACGGAGATCCTGCGGGCACGGAGAAGGGGGCCGGGTATGCTCCCCCGACCCCCCTCGTTCCGCAGCGTCGATCAGGCGCTGGCCTTGGCCTTCTTGGCCGATCCCTTGGCGGGCACCGTGCGGACGGTTCCCGTCACGGCCTCGCTCTCCGCGTGGGCGACCTTGCGTGCCGCGCGGACCTCGGCGAACGACGTGCCGTAGTACGCCGCCTCCATGAGGGTCTTCATGTCCTCGATCATCGGCATGCGCGGGTTGGCCGGCGCGCACTGATCGCGGTAGGCGGCCAGGGCGAGGTCCTGCAGACCCGCGATGAAGGTCGTCTCGTCGACGCCCTGCTGCTGGAACGACCGCTCGATGCCGACCCGGTCGCGCAGCTCCTCGACGGCGCGGGCGTAGCTCTCGACGCCCTCCTCCGGGGTGGATGCCGCAAGGCCCAGGTGCTTGGCGATCTCCTGGAACCGCTCCGGAGCGATGTAGCGCTCGTACTTCGGCCAGCTCGTGAGCTTCGTCGGCACGGTGCCGTTGTAGCGGATGACGTGCGGCAGGTAGACCGCGTTCGTGCGACCGTGCACCAGGTGGTAGGTCGCACCCGTGACGTGCGCCATGGCGTGCACGATCCCGAGGAACGCGTTCCCGAAGGCCATTCCCGAGATGGATGCCGCGTTGTGCATCTTCTCGCGGGCCTTGATGTCCTCGGCATCCGTCGAGTTCGGCTGCGCCTTGGTGCTGCGCTCGATGTTCTCGAAGATCAGCTTGATCGCGTGCAGGCAGAGGCCGTCGGTGTAGTCGTTGGCGTAGACGGAGACGAACGCCTCGGTGGCGTGGGTCAGGGCGTCGAAGCCGGCGTCGGCGACCAGGAAGCCGGGCAGCACCTTGGTGAGCACGGGGTCGATGATCGCGACCGACGGGGTCAGTGCGTAGTCCGCGAGCGGGTACTTCATACCGCTCTCGTCGTCGGTGATGACGGCGAAGGGGGTCATCTCACTGCCCGTGCCCGACGTGGTCGGGATGCAGACGAGCTTCGCCTTCTTGCCGAGCTCGGGGAACTTGAACGCACGCTTGCGCACGTCGAAGAACTTCTCGCACATGTCGGAGAACTCCACCTCGGGGTTCTCGTAGAGCAGCCACATGACCTTGGAGGCGTCCATCGGCGAGCCACCGCCGAGGGCGATGATCGTGTCGGGCTGGAACTGGCGCATGAGATCGGCGCCGGCACGCACCTCGGAGACCTTGGGCTCCGGCTTGACCGTGTTGATCAGCTGCACCTGCACCCGGTTCTCACGACGGTTGAGCACGTCCATGATCCGGTCGACGTAGCCGAGCTTCGTCATCGTCTCGTCGGTCACGATCGTGACGCGCTCGAGTCCGCGCATGTCGGCGAGGTAGCGGATCGCGTTCGGCTCGAAGTAGGTCTTCGCCGGAACCTTGAACCACTGCAGGTTGTTGTTGCGACGACCGATGCGCTTGATGTTCAAGAGGTTCACCGCCGAGACGTTGTTGGAGACCGAGTTGTGACCGTAGGAGCCGCAGCCGAGGGTGAGCGACGGCATGAAGGCGTTGTAGATGTCGCCGATGCCGCCGAGCGCCGACGGGCTGTTCTCGATGATGCGGACGGCCTTGACGACGGTGCCGAACTCGGCGATGACGTCCTGGTCGTTGGAGTGGATGGCGCCCGAGTGACCGAGGCCGTCGAAGTCCACCATCTGGCGGGCCAGGTCGATGCCCTCCGCGGGCGTGGCGGCGCGCAGCACCGCGAGCACCGGCGCGAGCTTCTCGCGCGTCAGGGGCTCGTGCGGCCCGACGCCGGAGACCTCCGCGAGGATGATCGAGGTGTTCTCGGGGACCGTGAAGCCCGCGTGCTCGGCGATCCACTGCGGCGACTGACCGACGACGGTGGGGTTGAGCTTCGCACCGGCGCAGTTCTCGCTCCCGGCGGTGACGCCGAAGATGAACTCCTCCAGCATCCGCTTCTCGTCCGCGGTGGCCATGTAGGCGTGCAGGCGGGCGAACTCGGCGAGCGCCTCGGCGGCGATCGGCTCGTCGAGGATGACGGCCTGCTCGCTGGCGCACACCATGCCCATGTCGAACGACTTCGACAGCACGATGTCGTTGACGGCGCGTCCGACCTTGGCCGTGCGCTCGATGAACGCGGGCACGTTGCCGGCGCCGACGCCGAGGGCCGGCTTGCCGCACGAGTACGCGGCGCGCACCATGGCGTTGCCGCCGGTGGCGAGGATGAGGGCCACGCCCGGGTGGTTCATCAGCTCACCCGAGGCATCCATGGAAGGCTCCTCGATCCACTGGATGCAGTTCTCGGGCGCGCCGGCGGCGATCGCGGCGTCGCGAACGATCTTCGCTGCTGCGACCGAACACTTCTGAGCGGCGGGGTGGAAGCCGAACACGATGGGGTTGCGGGTCTTCAGCGCGATCAGCGACTTGAAGATCGCGGTCGAGGTCGGGTTGGTGACCGGCGTCAGCGCACAGATGACGCCCACGGGGTCGGCGATCTCGGTGATGCCGGTGATCTCGTCGTGCGAGATGACGCCGACGGTCTTCTGGTTGATGATCGAGTTCGTCACGTGCTCGCACGCGAACATGTTCTTCACGGCCTTGTCCTCGAACAGACCGCGACCGGTCTCTTCGACGGCCATGAGGGCGAGTTCGCCGTGGAAGTGCAGGGCCGCAACGCTCGCCTTACGAACGATCTGGTCGACCTGCTCCTGAGTGAAAGATGCGTACTCTGCGAGCGCGGCTTGTGCGCCTTCGACCAGAGCATCGATCGAGGTGGACATTGTGGGTCTCCTACCCGGCGCGGACACGGTGTCCGCGTCATCGCTTTCCGGGTCCGAGGGCTCTCGGGCCTGTCTGGCATCAGTATGGC
>CANSLE010000211.1 GCA_947647645.1 uncultured Microbacterium sp. | reverse complement strand
GGCTACGGCAAGTGGGGGCTGACGCTCGCGCCCGCGGCGGCGCTGCGGATCGCCGCAGAGGTCACGGGTGTCCCCTGGCGAGGGCGCTCGCCGTGGATGCGCGCGTTCGGCACCCGCCTGACCGTCCCGGCCGACCTCGCCCGTGGCGGTGGGGAGAGCCTCGACGTCGCGCGGCGCGCGGCATCCGGCTGGATGGATGCCGAAGGACGGCCTGCACCCGTGCCCCGACCGCCGGAGGGTCAGGGCGTCATCGCGAACCGCGGCGGCATCCCCGTAGGGATCTCCACGGTCGACGGACGCACGCGGGCGGTCCGCGCGGTCTGTCCGCACCTCGGCGGCGTGCTGTCCTGGAACGACGCCGAGTGCACGTGGGACTGCCCGCTGCACGCCTCGCGATTCTCCGCGGACGGCACCCGGATCGAAGGGCCTGCGGTGGCCGATCTGCCCCCGGAGCCCCGCCGTCCCCGGTGAGTCGCGGACGCCCGTCCCCGACCCCTCCGGGAAGAGTGGTGCGGCCCCGTCGCGGTCGGAGCCGTTCGACGCGTCTACTAAGCTGGAGCACCGGTCGATCTCTCGATATCGAGATTGTTTCGGCACTTGTGTTCCGATACCGAGAACCCTTCGGCACGACACCCACTGACGCCCAGCGAAGGATTGCACGTGGATCTGTACGAGTACCAGGCACGAGACCTGTTCGAGAAGTACGAGGTGCCGGTGCTCCCCGGCATCATCGCCGACACTCCTGAGGAGGCGAAGGCGGCGGCCGAGAAGCTCGGCGGCGTCGTGGTCGTCAAGGCTCAGGTCAAGACCGGAGGCCGCGGCAAGGCCGGCGGCGTCAAGGTCGCGAAGACCCCCGACGATGCATACGAAGCCGCCAAGGCCATCCTGGGCCTGGACATCAAGGGCCACGTCGTCAAGCGCGTGATGGTCGCCGCCGGCGCCCAGATCGAGAAGGAGTTCTACTTCTCCGTTCTGCTCGACCGGGCCAACCGTTCGTACCTGAGCCTGTGCTCGGTCGAGGGCGGCATGGAGATCGAGCAGCTCGCCGTCGAGAAGCCCGAGGCGCTGGCCAAGGTCGAGGTCGACCCGCTCACCGGGATCGACGCGGCCAAGGCCCTCGAGATCGCCAAGGCCGGCGGCTTCGACGACGAGCTGGCGCCGAAGGTCGCCGACGTCTTCGTGAAGCTCTACAACGTCTACACCGGCGAGGGTGCGACGCTCGTCGAGGTGAACCCCCTCATCCAGGATGCCGCGGGCAACATCATCGCCCTCGACGGCAAGGTGTCGCTCGACGACAACGCCACCGAGGTGCGACACCCCGAGCACGAGGAGCTCGAGGACAAGGACGCCGCCGACCCGCTGGAGGCGAAGGCCAAGGCCTCCGGTCTCAACTACGTCAAGCTCGACGGCCAGGTCGGCATCATCGGCAACGGCGCGGGCCTGGTCATGTCCACGCTCGACGTCGTCGCCTACGCCGGCGAGCAGTATGTCGGCCAGGATGGCGGCGGCGTCAAGCCCGCGAACTTCCTCGACATCGGCGGCGGCGCCTCCGCGACCGTCATGGCCGCCGGTCTCGACGTCATCCTCGGAGACCCGCAGGTGAAGTCGGTGTTCGTCAACGTCTTCGGCGGCATCACCTCGTGCGTCGCCGTCGCGGAGGGCATCGTGAAGGCGCTCGAGATCCTCGGTGACACCGCGACCAAGCCGCTCGTGGTCCGCCTCGACGGCAACCAGGTCGAGGAGGGCCGCGCCATCCTCGCCGCCGCGAACAACCCGCTCGTGACCCTCGCCGCAGGCATGGACGAGGGCGCCGACAAGGCCGCCGCGCTGGCCAACGCCGCAGCCACCGCCTGAGCGCCGACGAGAACAGGATTCGAGAGAAATGTCTATCTACCTCAACAAGGACTCCAAGGTCATCGTCCAGGGCATCACCGGCGGTGAGGGCACCAAGCACACCGCCCTCATGCTGAAGGCGGGCACCAACGTCGTCGGTGGCGTCAACGCGCGCAAGGCCGGCACGACGGTCTCGCACGTCGACAAGGACGGCAACCCCCTCGAGCTGCCCGTCTTCGCGTCGGTCGCCGAGGCCATCGCGGCGACGGGAGCCGACGTGTCGATCGCCTTCGTCCCGCCGGCGTTCACGAAGGACGCCATGGTCGAGGCCATCGACACCGAGATCCCCCTCCTCGTCGTCATCACCGAGGGTGTTCCCGTCGGCGACACCGCCGAGGCGTGGGCGTACGCGAAGAGCAAGGGCAACAAGACCCGCATCATCGGTCCGAACTGCCCCGGCATCATCACGCCCGGCGAGGCGCTCGTGGGCATCACGCCGGCGAACATCACCGGCAAGGGTCCCATCGGCCTCGTCTCGAAGTCCGGCACCCTGACCTACCAGATGATGTTCGAGCTGCGCGATCTGGGCTTCTCCACGGCCATCGGCATCGGCGGCGACCCGATCATCGGCACGACGCACATCGACGCGCTGGCGGCCTTCGAGGCCGACCCCGAGACGAAGGCGATCGTGATGATCGGCGAGATCGGCGGCGACGCCGAAGAGCGCGCAGCCGACTACATCAAGGCCCATGTGACCAAGCCGGTCGTCGGCTACGTGGCCGGCTTCACCGCCCCCGAGGGCAAGACGATGGGCCACGCCGGCGCCATCGTCTCCGGCTCGGCGGGCACCGCGCAGGCCAAGAAGGAGGCCCTCGAGGCCGCCGGGGTCAAGGTCGGCAAGACGCCGTCCGAGACCGCCGCCCTCATGCGGGAGATCATCGAGACGCTCTGACGTCTCGGGCTGGACAGCGAGAAGGGGGTGGATGCCGCGGCATCCACCCCCTTCCGCGTGCCCCGATCAGCCGCCGAGGAGCATCTCGACGGGACCGCGGGCGAAGTAGAGGAGGAAGCCCACGGCGACCACCCACAAGAGCGGACTGATCTCCTTCGCCTTGCCGGAGAGCGAGCGGACGACCACCCAGCTGATGAAGCCCGCGCCGATGCCGTTGGCGATCGAGTAGGTCATCGGCATGACCGACACGGTGAGGAACACCGGCAGGAGCACGCTGAACTCGCTGAGGTCGATGTGCTTCACCTGGGCCATCATCATCGCGCCGACGATCACGAGGGCCGCGGCGGCGACCTCGGTGGGAACGATCGACGTCAGCGGCGTGAAGAACATCGCCAGCAGGAAGACCACACCGGTGACGACGTTGGCCAGTCCCGTGCGGGCGCCCTCACCGATGCCGGAGCCCGACTCGATGAACACGGTCGCCGACGACGAGGACGTCGCGCCTCCCACGACGGCGCCGACGCCCTCCACCACGAGGGCGGATTTGATACGGGGAAAGTCGCCCTTCTCGTCGGCCAGACCCGCCTCCTTCGCGAGGCCGGTCATCGTGCCCATCGCGTCGAAGAAGTTCGAGAACACGAGAGTGAACACGAGCATGACGAGCGCCACGATGCCGACCTTGCCGACGTCGAAGCCGAAGTCGACGGCGCCGAGCAGGCTCAGGTCGGGTACGCTCACCGGCGAGCCGGACAGGGCCGGGACGGTCAGGCCCCACCCGCCCGGATGATCGGCGGCCGCGCCGAGGTGCCAGATCGCCTCGATGACGACGGAGACGACGGTCCCGCCGACGAGACCGATGAGCATGCCGCCCTTGACCTTGCGCGCGACGAGCACCCCGGTGGTGAGCAGCGTCAGCACGAACATCAGCGTCGGCACCGAGGCGACCGAGCCGCCGATGCCGAGCCCCACGGGCGGGGAGTTGGAGCCGGTCGCCGTGACGAACCCCGAGTTCACGAATCCGATGAAAGCGATGAACAGGCCGATGGCCACCGTGATCGCGAGCTTCAGCTGCACCGGGACGGCGTCGAAGATGAGCTTTCGCAGGCCCGTGGCCGCCAGCAGCACGATGATGACGCCGTTGATCATCACGAGGGCCATCGCCTCGGGCCACGTGACCTCGCGGATGACGCTGAACGCGAGGAAGGCGTTGATGCCGAGCCCCGCGGCGAAGGCGAACGGCAGCCGGGTGATGAGACCGAACAGGATCGTCATGACGCCGGCGGTGAGCGCGGTGGCGGCTCCCACGGCGGAGAAGGAGAGCTCGTTGCCGGCGATGTCGGCCTTGCCCGAGAGGATGATCGGGTTGAGGATGACGATGTAGGCCATCGTCACGAAGGTGACGAGTCCTCCGCGGACCTCGGCGCCGATCGTGGAGCCTCGGCGGGTGATCTCGAAGAAGCGGTCGAGCGCGCCGAGGGGTGCGGCGGGCGTGGGACGGACGGCGGGCGGGGGTGTAGCGGGCATGGATCCTCCATCCAGAACCGTACTGGATGCCGCCCCGTCGGCGCCCCGCGCGTCCACCGGCCGCACCGGACTCGGGTGGGTAGGGTCGAACGCGCATGAACCGCCTGCTCGTCCTCCTCCTCTCCGCCGTCGAGGCCCTCATCGCGGCGGCCGTCGGCGTCGCCCTGGTGTTCGCGCCGCTCGCCGTGTTCTGGGTCGTCGGGCTCGGCGCCGGCGCCGACGGGGGCGCGCTCTGGCCCGCCGCCGTGCGTATCTGGCAGCTCGGTCAGTTCGTTCCCCTGCACATCGCGCTCGGCGACGGCTATCTCGTCTCCGCCGGCATCCCCGTCCAGGCGGCCTCGTTCCTCGTCTCCCTGGCCCCGCTCGCCCTCGCGGCATCCACCGCCGTCGTTGCGGCACGCTCCGGGGCGCGCGCCGCACGATCCGGGGCGTGGCCCATCGGTGTCGCCGCCGGCGCCGTGACGACGCTGCTGCTCTCCGCCGGGCTCTGGGCGACATCGCGCAATCCGG
>CANSLE010000210.1 GCA_947647645.1 uncultured Microbacterium sp. | reverse complement strand
GGTCGAGGGGTATGTGTCTCTGTGGTCGAGCGTTCCCGACCGCCCCGACATGGAGGAACCCGTGTTCGGGCCGGGCGAGACCCTCAATCTGCCCGGGACGGCGTTGCACCTGTTCCGCATGCAATGATCCTGACCCGCGCAGAGGTGGTGTCCGCCGCTCCCCTTCGGCGGTAGGTTCGAGTCGTGGCATCGACGACGCGCACCGCTCCCTCCGTCCCTCCTCGAGCGACACGACTGCGCAGCCTCGCGCCGATCCCGGTCCGTCCGGCAGACCCCTGGCCGTCGGATGCCGGCACCCGCACGGGCCGCATCCCGATGGCCTTGCCCCATCCGTCGGTGCCCGGTGGGCTCTTCCGGCCGTCGGCGTTCTCCGGCGAGGCGGTCCCCTTCATCGTCACGGCGTTCCGCGAGGGCCACGACCGCATCGGCGTGCATCTCCGGTTGTTCGCGCCCGACGGGGAGGAGTCGCTGCACCGGCTCTCCGCGCTCGACGATGGCTTCGACCGCTGGAGCGTCCTGGTGGCTCCGCTCGAGGAAGGCGTCTGGCGCTTCCGCTTCGAGGCCTTCGGGGACGACTTCGCCACCTGGCAGCACGCCGCCGAGATCAAGATCGCGGCCGGCGTCGACACCCCGTTGATGCGAGAGATCGGCGCACGACTGCTGAGCGCCGCGGCGACGGAGAAGGATCGCCCCGCCGCCGAGCGACGCACCCTCGCCGACGCCGCAGCGACGCTCCGCGACGACACGACCGGCGACGCCGCTGCCATCGACATCGTCCGCGATCCGACGCTCGCCGCGTTCTTCGGGGCGCGGCCCGCCCGTTCGCTCACGACGGTCGGCCCTGAGCTCGAGCTCCTCGTCGAGCGCGAGCGCGCGGGGGTGGGCGCCTGGTACGAGTTCTTCCCGCGCTCGGAGGGAGCGAGGCGGCTCAAGGACGGCTCGATCAAGAGCGGCACCTTCCGCACGGCGACAAAGCGACTGCCCGCGGTCGCCGCGATGGGCTTCGATGTCCTCTACCTCCCGCCGATACACCCGATCGGCGAGGTGAACCGAAAGGGCCCCAACAACACGCTCACGGCGGGCACGGCAGACCCCGGCTCCCCCTGGGCGATCGGCTCGGCGGCGGGGGGACACGACGCCGTGCATCCCGATCTGGGGACGTTGTCGGACTTCCGCGCGTTCGTCCGAGCCGCCCGCGCCGACGGCCTGGAGGTCGCGCTCGACTTCGCCCTGCAGGCCGCGCCGGATCATCCGTGGGTCGCGGAGCACCCGGAGTGGTTCACCACGCTGCCGGACGGCACGATCGCATACGCCGAGAACCCGCCGAAGAAGTATCAGGACATCTATCCGATCAACTTCGACAACGATCCCGACGGCATCCGCGCCGAGGCGCTGCGCATCTTGCGCCATTGGATCGCGCAGGGCGTGAAGATCTTCCGCGTCGACAACCCGCACACGAAGCCTCTGCAGTTCTGGGAGTGGCTCATTGCGACCGTGAACGCCGAGCACCCCGACGTGGTCTTCCTCGCCGAGGCGTTCACCCGCCCCGCCCCGCTGCAGGGGCTCGCTCAGGCGGGCTTCCAGCAGAGCTACTCGTATTTCGCGTGGCGGAACACGAAGGCGGAGCTCGAGGAGTTCTTCCGCTGGATCTCCGAGGAGACGGCGGACTTCATGCGCCCGAACCTGTTCGTCAACACCCCCGACATCCTCACCGAGTACCTGCAATACGGTGGGCGTCCGGCCTACAAGATCCGTGCCGCCCTCGCTGCCACCGCCGGAGCGTCGTACGGCGTGTATGCCGGTTACGAGCTGATCGAGAACGTGGCGCGGCCGGGCTCGGAAGAGAACATCGACAACGAGAAGTACGAGTACAAGGTGCGCGACTGGGATGCCGCGGCATCCGCCGGCACGACGATCGCGCCCTACCTGACCCGCCTCAACGAGATCCGCCGTGCGCACCCCGCCCTGCGCCAGCTGCGGGGACTCACGGTCCACTGGAGCGACGACGACGCGATCCTCGTCTACGTGAAGCACCTGCCGGCTGCGCTGAGCGCCGACGGACGGTCGGACACGATCATCGTCGTGGCCAACGTGGACCCCCATTCCACGAGGCAGAGCACAGTGCACATCGACAGCTCCGTCTTCGGGGTGCCGCGCGGAGCGGACTACGTCGTCGAGGACCTCATCACCGGGGCCGCATGGACCTGGAACCAGGACAATTTCGTCCGACTGGACGCGTTCGACGAACCCGTCCACATCCTGCACGTGAAGGAGTCCCGATGAGCGACGTGTCCGACGAGGTGCTCGACACCGTCGCGAGCGGTTCCTTCCACGCCCCGCACGATGTGCTGGGACCCCACCAGCGACCCGACGGCACGTGGGTCATCCGCGCGCGGCGTCCGATGGCGAGCACTGTCACCGCTGTCTTCGTCGACGGATCGCAGGTTCCGTTGAGCCATCTGCGCAGCGGGATCTGGGAGGGCGAGCGCGACGCGCAGCCCGGCCCGTACGAGCTGGTCGCAACGTACGACGGCGCACCCGACTACCGGGTCGACGATCCCTACCGCCACCTCCCGACGCTCGGCGACGTCGACCGCCACCTCATCGCGGAGGGCCGGCACGAGCAGCTGTGGCAGGTGCTCGGGGCGCACGTCCGCCACTATGACGGCGTGAGCGGGGTCTCGTTCGCGGTCTGGGCTCCCAACGCCCGCGCCGTCCGCGTCGTGGGCGACTTCAACTCCTGGGACGGACAGGGTCACTCCCTGCGCAGCCTCGGCTCCAGCGGCGTCTGGGAGCTGTTCGTGCCCGGTCTGGGGGCGGGCGCGGTCTACAAGTACGAGATCCTCACCCGGCACGGGGGCTGGATCCTCAAAGCAGACCCCATGGCGCAGCGTGCCGAGACGCCGCCGGCCACCGGATCCGTCGTCACCGAAAGCGGTCACATGTGGGGTGACGAGGCCTGGATGACCCGGCGCGCCGGCCGCGACGTGCTCGCACAGCCGATGTCCACCTACGAACTGCATCTCGGCTCGTGGCGACCCGGGCTCGGGTACCGTGAGGCGGTCGACCCGCTCATCGATTACCTGACCGAGGTCGGGTACACCCACGTCGAGTTCCTCCCCCTGTCGGAGCACCCCTTCGGCGGCTCGTGGGGCTATCAGGTCAGCGGATACTACGCCCCCACGAGCCGGTTCGGCTCCCCCGACGATCTGCGGTACCTCATCGATCGCCTGCACCAGGCCGGCTTCGGCGTGATCATGGACTGGGTTCCCGGCCACTTCCCGAAGGATGCGTTCGCCCTCGCCCGTTTCGACGGGGATCCGCTGTACGAGCACCCCGATCCCCGCCGAGGCGAGCACAAGGACTGGGGCACCCTCATCTTCGACTACGGCCGCAACGAGGTGCGGAACTTCCTCGTGGCCAACGCCCTGTACTGGCTGGAGGAGTTCCACGTCGACGGCCTCCGCGTGGATGCCGTGGCCTCCATGCTCTATCTCGACTACTCCCGTGAAGCGGGCCAGTGGGAGCCGAACATCTACGGGGGTCGGGAGAACCTCGAGGCTATCCGGTTCCTCCAGGAGGTCAACGCGACGGCGTACAAGCGCTATCCCGGCATCGCCATGATCGCCGAGGAGTCGACGAGCTATCCGGGCGTCACCGCTCCGACGAGCGCGGGAGGCCTCGGCTTCGGGTTCAAGTGGAACATGGGCTGGATGAACGACTCGCTCGAGTACATCAAGCGCGATCCGATGTACCGCGCGCACCACGAGGGTGAGCTGTCCTTCTCGTTCGTGTACGCGTTCAGCGAGCACTTCATCCTCCCGATCAGCCACGACGAGGTCGTCCACGGGAAGGGCACGCTGTTCACCCGGATGCCGGGCGATCACTGGCAGAAGCTCGCCAACACCCGCGCGTTCCTGGCGTACATGTGGGGACACCCCGGCAAGCAGCTGCTGTTCATGGGTCAGGACTTCGGGCAGCTCTCCGAATGGTCGGAGGGGCGGGGACTCGACTGGTGGATGCTCGATCAGCCTCCGCACCGACAGCTGCTCGGCTTCGTCGCGGCGCTCAACCGCGTCTACCGCGACAACGCTCCGCTGTGGGCGCGCGACAGCGATGGCTCCGCGTTCACCCGGTTGGGCGCGCCCACGTGGAACCCGAACGTGGTCGCGTTCTCCCGCCACGACCACGACGGCAACGCGGTGACGGTGGTCTGCAACTTCTCGGGCGTGCCGCTGCACGACTTCGAGCTCGACCTGCCCGCCGGCGGGGCCTGGACGGAGCTGCTGAACTCGGATGCCGAGATGTACGGCGGCTCCGGCGTCGGCAACCTCGGCACCGTCCACGCCGACGACAACGGTCGCGCGACGCTGGTGCTGCCGCCTCTGGGCGTGCTCTGGCTGGGCCGACGCGCCTGAGGCGTGCGCACCCGCCGTCAGAACAACAGCGAGGTGAGCCGCCCGCGGGCGCGGACGACCCGGGGATCCGCGTCACCCACGAGGCCGAACAGCTCGATGAGACGCTCTCGCACGGGTCCGCGCTGATCGGCGGCAAGTGCCCCGAAGAGATCGAGCAGACGCGCGAAGGCGTCATCGACGTGGCCGCCGGTGATGTCCAGATCCGCCACGGCGAACTGCGCGTCCGGGTCGAGGGGCGCGGATGCCGCGGCCGCCCGCGCCCGCTGCGGGTCGAGGTCCTGCACGCGTTGGAGCAGGCGCACCTGTCCCAGCCCCGCACGAGCCTGCTCGTCGCGCGGGTTCTGCGCCAGCGCGGACTCGTAGGCCGCGATCGCGCGGGTGTAGTCGCCCGCCTCGATCGCGTC
>CANSLE010000209.1 GCA_947647645.1 uncultured Microbacterium sp. | reverse complement strand
CAGGTGCGCAACAAGCCGTTCTCCGTCGCCGGCGGCGTAACCGTGCACAGGGAACGCGACATCCTCGGGATCTGGGCCGGCGACGGTGGGGAGAGCGCGAAGTTCTGGCTCGGTGTGCTCACCAGATCCAACGCTTATCAAACAGACTCCGGGTACGTCGGCCACCCATGTGGAGGCGACGCGCATTCGTCCGCGTCCGTGAACAACGGCAAACACTCGTGAATCGAGCCGAGCCGGCCAACCGCGCGCGGACTCCCGCGAGCAGCAGCAGCGCTACTGCGCACTTCCCCATGGCGTGGACCGGGCACAGGGACGAGGCATCGGCCGTAGTATCGAGCGGACAGCATTCCCCGCTCAGGTGCGGCGGTAGAGATCGGCCTCGAAGCGGTACGCATCTCCCCGGTAGGTGTTCACGCCGAGCAGGATCGGTGCGCCATCTCGGCTGTAGGCGATCTCGTCTCCGACCAGGACCGCGGACCCTGCGGTGGTCTCCAGAAGCCCGGCCATCGCGGCATCCGCCGTCGCGGCCATGACACGGTATCGGCTGCGGTGGATCGTGACCCCGCAACGCTCGCGGAGCGCGTCGTACAGCGAGGCGTCGTGGAGGTCTGCCTCGACGAGCTCCGGCACCAGCTCGACGGGAAGGGCGACCACGTCGAAGCAGACCGGGCGGCCATCGAGTCCTCGGAGACGGTCGATCTGCAGCACGGGGGAAGTGGGCGCAATGCGGAGGCGGGACGCCTCGTCGAAGGTCGCGGGACGGGTCTCCTGTCGGAGTACCCGTGCCGTCGGGCGCAGTCCCCGTGCGCGTGCCATCTCGGTGAACGACTGCAGGGTGCTCGGCGGCTCGCCCACGACGTTCGACGGGACGAACCACCCGCGCTGGGCCGACCGGGTGAGGCGGCCCTCGGCCTCGAGCGTCGCCAGCGCCGTACGCAGGGTGACACGGCTCACGCCAAGGCGTCCCGCGAGTTCGCGCTCACCGGGCAAGCGCGTGCCGGCCGGGTAGAGACCGACGTCGAGCTCGTGGGCGAGCTGCTCGTGCGCCTGCGTGGCAGCCGATGGAAGAGTCACACCCGGGAGAATACCACGGCGCTCATCTGGTCTACCTATTCGGCTTTTCTGGTTTCCACTGGACTAACTGGTATCCAAGTGCTAACGTGCCCCTGATCCCGTCCCACCAGCACAACGGAGTGAAGATGATCCCCAGGAAGGTTCGGGCCACCGTCGCGGTGGCCATCGGTTCGATCGCCGTGCTCGCGCTCGCGGCGTGTGCGCCCGGCGGCGGTGGCGGCGGCCCCGCAGCACCCAGCGCGGTGTCCGACGACGTCGCGGGCGCCGGCCAGGTCACGCTCAAGCTGTCCGATTTCTGGGGCTCCGCGGAGGAGAAGTGGATCGTCGCCCTCGTGGACGGCTTCCAGAAGAAGTACCCCAACGTCACGATCCAGCGCACCCGTGAGGACTGGGGCCAGCTCACGAGCACCCTCAACCTCCAGCTGCAGGATGCGAGCGGCCCCGACATCGCGTCCGCCAACAACGGCTGGTCCTCGCTCGGCACGCTGGCCCGAGGCAGCCTCGTGCTCAACCTCGACGCCTATGCGAAGCTGTACGGCTGGAACGACCTGGTGCCCACGACGATCGCGCGTCAGAACGAGTTCACGACGGACTTCAAGACCATCGGCTCGGGCTCGTGGTTCGGCACGCCCGTCGCGCGCGCCTCGCTCATCGGCATCTACTACAACTCTCAGAAGCTCCAACAGCTTGGCCTCTCGGTGCCCAAGAGCTTCAGCGACCTCGAAGCCGCCGCCGCGTCCGCCAAGAAGGCCGGCGAGACGCCGTTCAGCTACAGCGGGATCGACGGCAACACCACGCCGCTGCTGGGCCTGCAGGCCCTCTACGGAGCCAAGGGCGAGATCAACGACTTCGTCTACGGCAACCCCACTGTCCGCGCCTCCCAGACCGGCCTGACCGACGCCGCGACCACGCTGCAGAAGTGGGCACAGGCCGGATGGTTCAGTCCCAACTTCGAGGGGATCGACTACCAGAGCGCGCTCGCGAGCTTCGTCGACGGCAACGGCGTCTTCCGCTTCGACTACACGGGCGCTCTCGGTCTCACCGGCGACCAGCTCAACAAGTTCGGCTACATCCAGTTGCCGCAGGTGCAGGCCTCCTCCACCGTCGGCGTCGGCGCCGCCCCCGCCGCGATGGTCATCTCGTCCAAGAGCGCCCATCCCGACGTGGCCGCGGCCTTCCTCAACTACCTCATGTCGGAGGACGCGAGCCAGAAGGCGGTCGACCTCGGTCTCGTGCCGATGCTCCACAAGGTCACCACACCGCCCGTGCTGAGCCTCAGCGGAGAGGCCGGTGCGACCGCGACCCTCGACTCGGACGACGGCTACGTGCCCTACTTCGACTGGTCGAGCCCGACCATGCTCGACATCCTGACCCAGAACACCCAACTGCTCCTGGCGGGGAAGACGACACCCGCCGACGTCGCGAAGGCCGTGGACGCCGACCGCGACGCCTTCCTGGCGCAAAACAGGAAGTGAGATGAGCGTCACTCACGTCGGGGCCGTCGCATCCGCGCACGCGGATGACGGCGGCCCCTCCGCCACGACGGCGATCGTGCTGCCGCGGCGACGCCGGGGGAGCCCGGCGCGGCGTCGGCGGCGTCTCTCCGGCCTCCTCTTCGCCGCCCCTGGCCTTCTCCTCTACGCCGTCGTCGTGTTGTGGCCGACACTCCAGTCGTTGCAGTTCTCGTTCTACAAGTGGGACGGTGTCAGCACGGCCGCGTGGGTCGGACTCGACAACTACATCCGCTTCTTCACGGATCCTGTGCTGCGGGCAACGCTCGGCAACGTCCTGGTCCTCCTCATCTTCTTCTCGCTCCTTCCGATCGCGCTCGGGCTGCTCTCCGCGGCGCTGCTCACGACGTCGAAGCGGCCGGGGATGGCCGTGTTCCGCTGGATCTTCTTCCTCCCCCAGGTGCTTACGAGCGTCGTCATCGCGCTGCTGTTCAAGCGGATGTACGCACCCGAGGGCCCGATCAACGAGGCGCTGCGCTCCGTCGGTCTGGGGTTCCTCACGAAGAACTGGCTCGGCGACTTCACCTGGGCGCTGCCCGCCGTCGGGCTCATCGGGACGTGGGTGACGTTCGGATTCTGCATGGTGCTGTTCATCGCGGGCACCTCGTCGATCTCGACCGATCTCTACGAGGCCGCGCGGATGGATGGCGCCGGGCCGATCCGCGAGTTCTTCACCGTGACCCTCCCGGGGCTGCGCGGCCAGATCGCGGTCGCCCTCACACTCACCATCACCTCGGCGCTGCGCGCCTTCGACCTCGTCTGGATCACGACCCGGGGCGGCCCCGGGACCTCGACCCAGACCCCCGCGGTCGCGCTCTACAAGTCGGCGTTCGTCAACCCGGACGTCGGTCAGGCCGCCGCCATCGGGGTTGTCATGGCCGTGCTGTGCCTCGCGATCGCGCTCGCCATCACCCGTGTGTCGGAAAAGGAGTGAGCAGCGTGTCCCGGAACGTCGAGAAGATCACGAACTACGTCGTCCTCAGCGTCATGGCGCTCATCGTGCTCTGGCCGGTCGGCACCTTCATCGCCGCCGCGCTGAGCCCCGACCGAGCGGGCCGGCCGTCGGTCGAGCTGCAGTGGGCGAACTTCGTCACGGCGTGGACCAGCGCCGAGTTCGCCCGCTCGATGACGGTCTCCGCCGTCATCACGATCGTCGTCGTGGTCGTCGGAGTCCTGCTTGCGCTCCTCGGCGGATATGCCTTCGGCGTGCTCGGCATCGTCGGCGAGCGCGTCCTCTTCCCCCTGGTGCTCCTCGGCATGATGATCTCGCTCGAGGCGATCATCGTCCCGCTCTACTACCAGTTCCGCTCAGTCGGGCTCACCGACAACCTCCTCGGCGTCATGCTGATCCATCTCGGGATGGGGGTGCCGTTCGGCATCTTCTGGATGCGCGCGGCCTTCCGCAGCCTGCCGCGCGCCGTCTTCGAATCGGCCGAGCTGGACGGGGCGGGCCCGTTCCGGATGCTGTGGTCGATCGCGACGCCGAACATCATGCCCGCCGTCTACACGCTGATCCTCCTCAGCTTCATGTGGACGTGGAACGACTACTTCCTCTCCCTCGTCT
The DNA here is from genome assembly GCA_947647645.1 of uncultured Microbacterium sp. Lineage (GTDB taxonomy): Bacteria > Actinomycetota > Actinomycetes > Actinomycetales > Microbacteriaceae > Microbacterium. The sequence goes on along the minus strand of CANSLE010000209.1, from coordinate 698 downwards.
TCCTCCACGGCGACAACCAGACCGCCACCGTGGCCCTCGGCGTGTTCCAGGGGAAGTACGTCACGCAGGTGAACCTCATGGCCGCGGGCGGGCTCATCGTCGCCGCCCCCGTGCTGATCCTCTACGTGATCTTCCAGCGGCGGTTCATCTCGGGGATGCTCGCGGGAGCCGTCAAGGAATGACCGCCTCGTCTCCCGACCCCCACCAGACAAGTAAGGCAGATCGAACGTGCGACTGATTCCCCAGATCCTCTCCGGTCCCGGCGAGATCGGCGGCACCGTCGCCGCTCTCGTCCTCGACCGCGTCAAGGCGAAGGCGGGTGAGCCCTTCCTCCTCGGCTGCCCGAGCGGGCGTACCGCGGCCCCCGTGTACGCGGCGCTCGCCCGCCACGCGGCCCGCGGGCGCGATCTGTCGCCGCTCGTGATCGTCATGATGGACGACTACGTGGTGCCCGACGAGAGCGGGCGGTTCCGCATCGTCGACCCTGCCTCCTCCTACTCCTGCCTGGGGTTCGCGCGGCGGGAGATCCTCGCGCCGATCGCCGCCGCGGCTGCGGCGGCCGGCACGGCGGCGCCCTCCTGGATCTGGACGGCGGATCCCGCGCACCCCGAGGAGTACGACGCGCGGATCGCCGCCGCCGGGGGAGTGGACCTGTTCCTCCTCGCATCCGGCGACAGCGACGGACACATCGCCTTCAA
>CANSLE010000208.1 GCA_947647645.1 uncultured Microbacterium sp. | reverse complement strand
GGGTACGCCGCGGTCGGGGCTGTCGGCAGCGGCGGCAACGGCGGTGCGGTCGGGGCGACGTAGGCGTCGCCGTAGCCGCCGGTCGGGTAGGCCTCGGTCGGCTGCGCGTCGTCGGTCGGATGCGCCGCGGTCGGATCGGCGGTCGGGGTGTCCCCGTCGTCGCCGGTCGGGCTGGGGGGCGGCGGTGTCGACATGCACTGTTCCTTCGTCTGGGTCCGTCACGGCGCAGCACCGTCCCTTTCGAGGAGGATGCGCGGGATACTCCGACACTATCGACTGGGCTCCCGGTTCGGGGCTTTCTCACGCCGCATCCGACCCCCGTCCGCGGGTGTTCTGCGTCAAGATGGGACGGCACGTGTGACTGGAAGGGACGTCATGACACTCACCTCGGTTCTGCTCGACACGCCCCCGTCGGTGGCGGCCCGCCTCGGGTGGGACCCGGGCACGACCGTCCACGACCGCCGCCGTATCCTCGCGAAGGAACTCATCGCCGCCCGCCTCGGCTGCGGGGTGGAGGACATCCGCATCGAGCGCGAGGCCCCGCGCGGCTTCGGCTACCACACACGTCTGCTCGCCTCGCGCGACGGGGTGGAGCTGCCCATCGCGATCGTCACCGCCAGCTATCGCGCCGCCACGGTGGTGGCGATCTGCGACCCGGGGCTGCCGCTGGGAATCGACATCCGGGACATGACGCCGGAGCCTGCGGACGTCCGACTCATGAAGAAGCACTCGCATCTGTTCGACCCGAACAACATCCCCGACCTGCTCCAGCACTGGGTGCGGGTCCAAGCCGTGCTCGAAGCGGACGGTCGCGGGGTGCGGGTGGCCCCCGAGCGCGTGCGCCTCGACATGGGGCGGCTGAAGGGGTGGATCCCCGACCGGAACATGAAGTACACGCTCGTGGACGCCTCGCGCGACAGCTGGGTGATCACGATCGCGATCGGAACCCTCCCGGCGGCCTGAACGCGGCGAGACTCAGGCGGGCGGCAGAGCGCGGTCGAGCTCGGCGAGCCAGACCGCCGGGTTGCCGTCGCTGGGAGCACGCCAGTCGCCGCGCGGTGAGAGGGAGCCGGCCGGCAGCACCTTGGGGCCGTTCGGGATGGCCGTCCGCTTGAACTGTGCGAAGCCGAAGTAACGCGCCAGGAACACGCGCAGCCAGCGGACGATCGTCGCGCGATCGTACGCGGGGCGGTCCGATGCCGGGAACCCGGGCGGCCAGGCCCCGGCATCCGCGTCGCGCCATGCGCGCTCGGCGAGGAACGCGATCTTGGACGGGCGCAGCCCGTAGCGCAGCACGTGGAACAGCGTGAAATCGTGCAGGGCGTACGGGCCGAGGGCATCCTCGGTGGACTGCACGTTGCCGTCGGCATCCGCGGGGACGAGCTCGGGGCTGATCTCGGTGTCGAGCACCGACTGCAGGACGACCTTCGCGTCGTCGGTGAGGGTGGTGCCCTCGCCCTCCGAATGCGCGATCACCCAGCGGATGAGGTGCTGGATGAGCGTCTTCGGCACCCCGGCGTTGACCGCGTAGTGGCTCATCTGGTCGCCGACGCCGTAGGTCGCCCACCCCAGAGCGAGTTCCGACAGGTCGGAGGTGCCCACGACGAAACCGCCGTTGCGGTTCGCCAGGCGGAAGAGGACGTCGGTGCGGGCGCCGGCCTGCACGTTCTCGAAGGTGACGTCGTAGACGGGCTCGCCGTCGGCGAAGGGGTGACCGATGCCCGTGAGCAGCGCGGTCGCTATCGGTCGGATGTCGATCGTCTCGATCGAGGCGCCGATCGCCTCGGCGAGGGCGATGGCGTTCGACTTCGTGTGATCGCTCGTCGCGAAGCCCGGCATCGTGTAGGCGAGGATGTCGCTGCGCGGGCGCCCCATGCGGTCCATCGCCCGAGCGACGACGAGCAGGGCGTGCGTCGAGTCGAGGCCGCCCGAGACGCCGATGACCGGTTTGGGCGAGCCGATCGCGCGCATCCGCTGCTCGATGCCGGAGACCTGGATGCTGAAGGCCTCGTAGCAGTCCTGGTCGAGTCGCGCGGCGTCGTCGGGGACGAACGGGAAGCGGTCGAGCGCGCGGCGCAGGCCGACGTCGGATGCCGGGGGATCGACCGTGAAGGCGATGGTGCGCGACCCGGGCGCGGCGACGCGCCGGTTGTCGTCGAAGGTGCCCTGGCGCAGCCGGTCCTGGCGGAGCCGGTCGAGGTCGATGTCGGCGATCGAGGAGCGCGGGCCCTCGGGGAAGCGCTCGGTCTCGGCGAGGAGGATGCCGGACTCGTAGATCATCGTCTGGCCGTCCCAGGAGACGTCGTTGGTGGACTCCCCGGGCCCCGCGGCGGCATACACATAGGCGGCGTTGCAGCGGAGCGACTGCGACTTCGCAAGCAGATGCCGATCGTCCGCGCGGGCGACCGTGATGGGGCTTCCCGACAGGTTGAGCAGGACGGTCGCGCCCGCGAGGGCCGCTGTCGAGGACGGAGGGATCGGCACCCACATGTCCTCGCAGACCTCGGCGTGCACCACGAGTCCGGGAACATCGGTCGCCGCGAACAGCAGGTCGGTGCCGACCGGCACCTCCTGCCCGCCGATGGTCGCGGATGCCGGGGCGTCGGTGCCCGCGGCATACCATCGGGCCTCGTAGAACTCCCGGTACGTGGGGAGATGGCTCTTGGGGACGACGCCCAGCACGCGGCCGCGGTGGATCACGACGGCGCAGTTGTACAGCCGTGCGCCGAGCAGCAGTGGCGCGCCGACGGCGATGAGTGGGCGGAGCTCGCGGGACGCGTCGACGACGGTCGCGATCGCCGCCTGGACGGCGTCGAGGACGGCATCCTGCATGACGAGGTCGTCGATCGCGTATCCGGTCAGGCACAGCTCGGGAAAGACCGCGACGGCGACCGCCTCGTCGCTGAGGGCCCGGGCCGCGTCGATGACGGCCTCGGCGTTGCGCGCCGGGTCGGCGATGGCCACGGGGATCGTGCCGGCGGCGACGCGCGCGAAGCCGTGCCGGTAGACGCTCTCGAACGGCAGGTTCTCGATCACCTCTCCAGTCTGGCAGGTGCGCGGCAGTCTGGCAGGTGCGCGATGTCGGCGCCTCCGGCTAGCGTCGTGGACGGAAGGGCGACATGCGATACATCGAAGACAGCGGCCGCGGCGCGCGCGTCGTCTGGAGCGCGAGTGACCTGAAGGCGGCTGCGGAGTGCGAGTTCGCGTGGTTGCGCGCGATCGACGCCAAGCTCGGACGGGTCCCTCCGGTCGTGGAGCCCGTCGACCTCACGCTCGAGCGCGCCGGACGCCTCGGAACGCAGCACGAGCTGCGCCAGCTCGACGCCTACCGCGCTCAGTACCCCGGCCGTGTGGTCGAGCTCCCCGAGACGCGGTCGTCGGATGCCGTGGCCGTCGCCGCCGCGGTCTCCGCGACCGACGCGGCGCTCGCGGATCCCGACGTCGCGGTCGTCTACCAGGCCGTGTTCGCCACCGACGAGTTCATCGGCTTCGCCGACTTCCTCGTCCGCGAGGATCCGAACGCGACCGGGCCGACGCCGTGGGTCGTCCAGGACACGAAACTCGCCCGCCATGCCCGTGTGACGGCGCTCATGCAGCTCGCGGCATATGCCGACCAACTCGACCGGCTGGGCGTCGCGCGCAGCGATCGCGTCGAGCTGCTCCTCGGCGACGGCAGCACGTCGACCCACGCGGTCCGCGACCTCATGCCGGTGTTCCGTCTACGACGCGAGCGGCTGCGCAGCCTCATCGCCGACCGTGACGTCGCAGCAGGGGCGGACGGCGACAAGATCGCGTGGGGCGATGACCGCGGCGCGCTGCGCGTCGTCGCGTGCGGCCGATGCGCCACCTGCGACGCGGAGGTGGTGGCCCACCGTGACCTGCTGCTCGTCGCCGGCATGCGGCCCGTTCAGCGCGACCGGCTGCGCGCCGACGGCATCCGTACCATCGATGACCTCGCGGCCGCGCGCGAGACACCCGAGCGGATGTCGGGTGACACGTTCGCCGGGCTCCGCACGCAGGCGCGACTGCAACTCGACAGCCCCGCCGGCGGGGTAGAGGCGCCGGTCGCGACGGACGCGCCGCCCGTGCCGACCTTCGAGGTCGTCCTCCCCACGGCCATCGGCGCCCTGCCGCGACCGGATCGGGGCGATCTGTTCTTCGACTTCGAGGGCGACCCGCTGTACACCGACGACGCCGACGGCGTCGTCGGCACCGCGTGGGGCATCGACTACCTCTTCGGCTGGGTCGACGACGACGAGCGCTACTCGGCGCTGTGGGCGCACACGTTCGCCGAGGAGCGGCGCGCCCTCGAGGACTTCCTCGACTTTGTGGCGCTGCGCCGGCGTACGCATCCGGGGCTGCACATCTACCACTACGCACCGTACGAGCCGACCCATCTGCTGGCAATGGCCGCCCGTTACGGCGTGCGCGAGGCGGAGGTCGACACCCTCCTGCGCGAGGGGGTCTTCGTCGACCTGTACCCGATCGTGCGGCGCGCGCTCCGCGTCGGATCGCGGTCGTACTCGATCAAGAAGCTCGAGCCGCTCTACATGGGTGCGGAGGTCCGCACGAGCGCCGTCCAGCGCGGCGACGACTCGATCGTCCGCTACGTCGAGGCTCGCGCGCTGATCGAGGCGGGCCGTGAGGCCGAGGGTGCCGCGATCCTCGACGACCTCGCCGACTACAACCGCTACGACTGCGTGTCGACGCGGCGACTGCGCAACTGGCTGGTGGAGCGGGCACGGGAGGCGAACCTGCGGCCGGCGGCGGATGTGGATGCCGCGGAGCGACCGTACGAGCCGTCGCCGCGCGCCGAGGCGCTCACGCGCCTGGCCGGAGCGTCCGCGGCGGATGACGGTGCCG
>CANSLE010000207.1 GCA_947647645.1 uncultured Microbacterium sp. | reverse complement strand
CCGGGCCCGAGCCGGCCGTCGAGGACGCCGAACACGTCCATGTGGTCGAGGAAGGAGACCGGCGATGAGCCTCGTGAACGCCTCCCGCTCTGAGGTGACCAAGCAGTTCACCACCGCGATGTGGTGGATCCTCGGCGTCGTCCTGCTCGCCTACGTCGGCGTCACCGCGGGGGGCCTGGGCGCCACCTTCGGCGCGCTCGCGAGCGGTGCCCTCCCGGCCGGCGCGACGAACGGTCCGACACTGGCAGCGGAGGTCGTCCCGCCGCTCGTCTACAGCCTCGCGACGTCCGTCGGCTACGTCTTCCCGCTCCTGATCGGCACGCTGCTGGTCACCAACGAGTTCCGCCACAAGACGCTCACCCCGACCTTCCTCGCGACACCGCGACGCGGCGTCGCCCTCGGCGGCAAGCTCGTCGCCGGGGTGATCATGGGGGTGCTCTACGCCGCCGTCGCGATCGTGGCGGCCGTCGGCGTGGGGGGCGCCACCCTAGCGCTGGTCGGCGTCGACACGCGGCTCGGCGAGGGCCACACCTGGGCGATGATCGCCCGGATGACGATCGCGTTCGTGCTGTGGACGCTCGTCGGCGTCGGGATCGGCACCCTGGTCCGCAACCAGGTCGCCGCCGTCGTCGGCGTGCTCGCCTTCACCCAGTTCGTCGAACCGATCGCGCGCACCGTCGCCGGGTTCGTCGACGGCGTGTCCGCGGTGACGACCTACCTGCCCGGGGCCGCCTCGGACGCCCTCGTGGGCGCGAGCGTCTACACGAGCATCGGCGGCGCCACCTCGACACTGTCGTGGTGGGCCGGCGGCCTCGTGCTCCTCGCCTACGCCGGCGTCCTGCTCGCGCTCGGATACGCCACGAGCTGGCGCCGCGACGTGGGCTGAGCCCCGTCAGGAGCGGTCGGCGATCTCCCCCACATCGACGGGGCCGTCAGCCCCGTCGAGCCGCAGCGCCTGCACGAGGGCGACGCCGTGACGCGTCGTCAGCACGAGGCGTTCGAACTCGGCATCCGGTGCCAGATCGACCACGACGGCCGGACGGCGACGCCGCACGACGACGAAGTCGCATCCGCTGGCGGAGCGCCAGGTGCCCATCGCGACCGTGGAGCGCACGAGTGTGCCCGGACTCGGCACGCCGCGCAGCCACGTCCACGCATCGTCGGTCAGCTGTACGCGGAGGATGTGCGATCGGTCGACGCGGACGCTCTCGGATCGACGCGACAGAGCGCGCTCCACGCCCGACAGCACGACCTCGAGCCGCGTCGAATCGAGCAGCAAGGTCACCATGGTCTCAGTCTGCCAGCGCCACCATGTGCGGATGCTCACAGCACGGCAACGATCCGGTCTCGTCGGAGGGCGATATCGTGAGGAGCCGGCCGCGCCCGACCGCCGGCGCCCAGCGACACGGAGCCCGCGATGCCACGATTCGACCTCGACCCCGCCGCCCTCGAGGCCTACCGTCCCGACGTGCGGGAACCCGCCGACTTCGACGAGTTCTGGTCACGCACCATCGCCGCGTCGCGACGCGCCGGAGGAGCTGTGACGCTCGAGCGCGTCGAGACCGTCTTGACGACGCTCGATGTGTACGACGTGACGTTCCCGGGGTTCGGCGGAGAACCGGTGAAGGCGTGGCTGCATCTGCCGCGTGGCGCGGCCGAGGCGGGGATGCCGCTTCCCACCGTGATCGAGTTCAACGGCTACGGCGGCGGGCGCGGGCTCGCGACCGAGCGTCTGGGCTGGGCCTGCGCCGGCTACGCCCATCTGTTCATGGACACGCGCGGACAGGGCTCCACCTGGGGTACGCCCGGCGCAACCCCCGACCCGCACGGCACCGGACCGTCGACCAACGGGTTCATGACCCGCGGCATCGAATCGCCCGACGACTACTACTACCGCCGGGTGTTCACCGATGCGATCCGTCTCGTCGACGCTGCGCGCACGCTGCCGTTCGTCGATGCCCACCGTATCGCCGTGACGGGCGGGAGCCAGGGCGGCGGCATCACGCTGGCGGCGGCGGGGCTCAGCGAGGGACTGGTCGCGGTCATGCCGGACGTGCCGTTCCTCTGCCACTTCGCGCGCGCGATCGGCATGACCGACCGTGAGCCGTACCACGAGGTGGTCCGCTACCTGTCCGTGCACCGTGGAGCCTCGGCGACGGCTTTCGAGACGCTGTCCTACTTCGACGGCGTCAACTTCGCTCGACGGGTGAGTGCACCCGCGCTCTTCTCCGTCGCCCTGCTCGACCCGGTGTGCCCGCCCTCGACGGTCTACGCGGCCTACAACCACATCGACCGAGACGACAAGCAGATCCGCGTCTACGACTTCAACGAACACGAGGGCGGCCAGGCGTTCCAGTGGGAGGAGCAGGCGCGCTTCCTCGCCGCGCTCGTCGGCTGACGCCGCCGTCCGCGCGAGCGGCGCACGTCAGAGGTGGAACTCGTCCTTGGCGTGGGGCAGCGGGAAGGTGGAGACGGCGGTGATGAGGCCGTCGACGGTCTGCTCGCGTGCGACGGCGCTGACGCCGAGCCCGACCTTGCGCGCGTCCTTCGCGGTGCGCGGGCCGATCGCAGCGATGACGGTCGTGTCGGGGATCTCGGGGAACTGCAGGCGCACCTGCTCCGCCACCGAGCCGCTGGTGACCAGGATCGCGTTGATGCGCCCGCTCGCAACGTCGTGACCGATGCGCTCCGTGACCGGGACGCCGACCGTGCGGTAGGCGACCACGCTCCGGACGTCGTGGCCCGCCGCGGTGAGTCGTCGCGTCAGCACCGGCTTGGCGATCTCGCTGCGGAGGGTGAGGATGCGGCGGGGCTCCGGCTCGAGATCGATGAGCTGCCCGGCCATCCCCGCCGCGGAGTTGTCTTCGTCGGGCACGAGATCGACGCGGTAGCCGACCGCGGTCAGGGCGGCCGCCGTGGTCTCGCCCACCGCGGCGACGCGGGTGGAGGGGGGGATGACGGCGCGATACGCGTAGAGCACGTCGACCGTGGTCGCACTCGTGAGGGTCACCCAGTCGAAGGCGCCGTCCGCGAGGTCGGCCAGCGCCGTCTCGAGGGTGGCCTGGTCGGTCGAAGGCGCGAAGTTGATGAGGGGGGCGATCACGGGCACGGCGCCCTGCGCACGCAACGTGGCGGCGACCGAGTCGCCCCAGGGGCCGCCGCGCGGGACGAGCACGCGCCACCCCTTGAGGGGCTTGACGGCGTGCGGGTCAGTGATCATGCTCGACTCTCGTGGTGCTCAGTCGGACGCACGGTTTCGGGCGTCCGGCAACGACGGGGCGGGCACACGCGAACGTCAAGGCTGCGCGGCTCGGGTCGTCGTTGCCGGCAGCTTTCGCACCATTGCCGCTGCCTGAGACACGAGCATACCCCGGGCGGCGTGTCGCGCGGACACGGGTTGACAGGGCCGTCGCCACCCGCAAGGAGAGAGACGGGCGGGATGCCGCGTCGACTCAGCGCGTGTACGCGCGGACGATCCCCCACACGGCGAGGCCGACGAGCGCCGCCGCTCCCAGCGCGGCCGCGGCGGCCTGCGAGGGGTGGCGACGGGCGAACAGACGCGCATCGGCGACGCGACGGTCGGTCGCCTTCGCGACGCGGCGGGGCACGTTCGCCTTCTCCTCGATCGCGGCCAGCGCGGCCTTCAACTCGGCACGCGCGCTCTCGACGGGGTCGGTGATCCCGAGGGCGACCGCGGTGCGCGGAATGGGCTGGTCAGAACTCATCGGCCACGTCCTTCACGATGCGCGCGTCGACTTTCACGGCGTCGACGGGGTTGGTCGATCTGCTCAGACGCCTGAAGCGGAGCAGTCCGAGCAGGGCGAACGCGACCGCGCCGAGGAGGGCGATCACGACGACGATCAGGCTGGCGAGCCACGCGGGCATCCATGAGGAGAGCCCGATGATGCAGAAGGCGGCCAGCGCCGGTAGCGACCAGAACAGGAAGAAAAGCGCGACGATGAACCAGACGCCGCCCATGCCGGCATCCTTGCCCGCCTTCTTCGCCCAGTTCTTGGCCGAATCGATCTCGGCCACGACGAGGTTGCGGACGAGCTCAGGCACCTCGCCGACGAGCGTCAGCAGGCTGTCATCGGAGCGATCGCGAAATCCCCGGGGCGCGGCCATGTCAGTCGCCCGCCACCTTCTCCGCCGTCTTCTTCACGTCGGTCACAGCCTTGTCTGCGGCTTTCTTGACCTCTGCGGCCGTCTTCTCGGCGCCGCGAGCGACGTCGTCGGCCGAGTCACGGCTGGCCTTGAGGGCCGAGTCGAGCTTCTGCCCCGGCGTCGAGCCCTTGCCGGCGGCCCGCACGACCTTGACGGCGCCGTCCCACAGGGCGCTCGGCAGGGCGAGGGCCGCGGTCGTGCCGAGCTCTTTCGCCTTGGCGACCTGCTTCTGCACGGGCGGCGTGTTCCACAGCTTGAGATAGGCCGTCTTGATCTGGTCGTAACGCTCGCGTCCCGCGCGGGAGCCGAGCACGTAGCCCGCAGCGAGTCCCACGACGATCCCGATCTTGCCCCTCATGGCGTCTCCTCATGTTCGAGCCCGTGGTGCTTCGTCACTACAGGGTAACCCCATATTCCGATTCCGGCATCCGATCATCACGGGGCTGTCGTCCGGGAGCGGGCTGTGCTAAGGGCGGCCCCACAGCGCCTCGTGCCGGACCCGCTCGATCTCGTCGATCGTGTCGGCGACGATGCTCGAGATGCCGCCTCCGGCGAGGTCCTCGCCGACCGCGACGATGCGCCCGAGCCGCGCGATACGAGCGCGCGTGTCGGCCGCGCGCTCCGCGTGGCCGAGCGTCGACGACGGCGGTGCCAGGACCGCGGTGCGCTGTGCGCTCGCCCGGATCGCGCCGACACCCGGCCACAGCCG
>CANSLE010000206.1 GCA_947647645.1 uncultured Microbacterium sp. | reverse complement strand
GGCGCGTCGTCAGCAGCACGACGTCGTCATCATCGACACCGCAGGCCGACTCGGCGTGGATGCCGAGCTGATGAGGCAGGCGGCGGACATCCGCAAGGCCACGGATCCCGACGAGGTGCTCTTCGTCATCGACGCCATGATCGGTCAGGACGCGGTGAACACCGCGAAGGCGTTCCAAGCCGGCGTCGACTTCACCGGTGTCGTGCTGAGCAAGCTCGACGGCGACGCTCGAGGGGGTGCGGCGCTGTCGGTCGCCTCGATCACCGGCCGCCCCATCATCTTCGCCTCGACGGGCGAGAACCTCGAGGACCTCGAGGCGTTCCACCCCGACCGCATGGCCAGCCGCATCCTCGACCTCGGTGACATCCTCACGCTGATCGAACAGGCGCAGCACGCCTTCGACGAGGAAGAGGCGCGCAAGGTCGCGGAGAAGCTCGCGACCGAGCAGTTCACCCTCGAGGACTTCCTCGATCAGCTTCAGCAGATGAAGAAGATGGGCTCGATGAAGAAAATGCTCGGCATGCTGCCGGGCATGGGCCAGATGAAGCAGCAGTTGGAGAACTTCGACGACCGTGAGATCGACCGTACCGAGGCCATCATCCGCTCGATGACCCCGGGGGAGCGCCGCAACCCCAAGGTGCTCAATGGATCGCGCCGTCTCCGGATCGCTCGTGGCTCGGGGATGACCGTCACCGATGTCAACCAGCTCGTCCAGCGTTTCGATCAGGCCGCCAAGATGATGAAGACGGTCGCCCGTGGCGGCGTGCCCAACATCCCGGGCATGGGGCCGATGGGGGGACGGCCCGGCGCCTCCAGCAAGCGCGGCGGGAAGCAGAAGGCGCGCGGCGGATCGCGATCGGGGAACCCCGCTAAGCGGGCGGCGGAGAACGCCGGCACCACCGCCGCCACGCCCGCGACGACGGGGTCGGGATTCGGTCTCGGTGCCGCAGCTCCTCAGCCGAGCGAGGCGGAGCTGGCCGAGATTCAGAAACTGTTCGGCAAGGGCTGAGCGCTCACAGCACGACGCCCGCGTCGGCGAACGCCGCCTCGACGGCATCGCGCAACACGATCTGCCCCTCAGCGTTGGGATGCTCGCCGTCCCACTGGAGCAGTTCCGGTCGTCCGCGGAGCGGCTGACCGATCGAGACGAAGACGCCGCCGTCGGCATCCATCGCATTCTGGAGCGCGTCGCTGGACCATCCGATGGCTTCCGGTTCGTCCCCATCGAGTTGCCAGAGCGTCCCGATGCCGATCAGACGCGCCGACGGCAGCGCCGCGTGCAACTCGTCGATGGCATCGCGGGTCGCCCGGTCGATGTCGTCGTGCGTGGAGTCGACGTCGTTGTCCGAGGACTGCACGACGACCACGTCGGGATTCATCGCGATCGCCTGCTTGATGAGCGCGGCGTAGTCGTCGCCGCAGTCGCCGACGATCGTGAATCCGGCCCCGCTGCAGGAGAGGTTGACGACGTCCGTCGCGGCGTCACGGGCCACCAGACGTGGCCAGGCCTCGTCCGGCTCGAGGCCGAGCCCGGCCATGATCGAGTCGCCGATGGTGACGACGAGCCCGCTGACCGCAACCGTGTCGGCCTGCGCGTGCACCACAGGATCGGGAGTCGCGTTCGGTGTCGACGCGGCGGCGTCCTCTGCCGCACGGTTCTGTCCTCCGGCCAGCGGCGACGGCGCGCAACCGGCCAACGCGAGCGTCATCGCGGCGATGACGGCACCGCACATGGCGGCGGCGGCGATGATCCTGCGTGCGGGCACGGGCACACTTTACGTCGGGCCAGTTGTGAACACGCCCAGTCGCTCTCCGGTGCGGGACGCGAGGGCGGGGCGCGTCAGTCTGCGAGCCCGGCGAGGTGTTCGTGCAGCGTGGGTCCCGCCCGGAACTCCCGGATGAGGTGGTGCACGACCTCCCGCAGGTCGCCCCCTGCCGCGTCGGCGACGAGCAGCTGACGCGATGAGCTTCCGCCGCCGTCGAGGATGCGACCGACTCCCGCGAACTCGCGCGCGCAGTGCAGGTCGAGCGCGACGGGCTCGAGCGCGGCGAGGGTCTCCCGCAGATGGTCGGCCACCGGGCGCTGCGTGCCCGCGCGGTCCACGATGACGCGCGCCTCGGTGCCGTACCGCGCCGCTCGCCACTTGTTCTCGCGGACGAACCACGGCTGCAACGCGGTGAGCTCGCGGCCCGCGTCGAGTTCGCGCGAGAAGTGCTCCACCAGGACCTGCACGAGGGCGGCCACCGCGGCGAGCTCGGGAAGGGTGGACATGCCGTCGCACGCGCGGACCTCGATCGTGCCCCAGCGGGGGGCGGGCCGGATGTCCCAGCGCACCTCCGTGGCATCCTCCATGACCCCCGTGCGGACCATGTCGTCGAGGTACGCCTCGTACTCCGCCCAGCTGGTCAGCGGCCAGGGGAGCCCGGCGGTCGGCAGCTGCTGGAAGACGAGCGCCCGGTTCGACGCGTACCCGGTGCGCTCGCCCGCCCAGAACGGGCTGGATGCCGAGAGCGCCTGCAGATGGGGCAGGTAGGCGGTCAGGGCGCCGATGATGGGAAAGACCTTGTTGACGTCGTCGACGCCGACATGGACGTGAATGCCCCAGATCATCATGTTGCGCCCCCACCACTGGGTGCGCTCGATCAGCTTGTGGTAGCGCGTCTTGTCGGTCACGCCCTGGTCGTACCACTGCGCGAACGGATGACTTCCGGCGCACAGCAGCGCGATGCCGCGCGGGTCGGTGATCGTCCTGATGTCGGTGAGCGCGTCCGCGATGTCGTCGACCACGGCGGCCACGGTGTCTCCGACGCCGCTGGTGACCTCGATCGTGTTCGTCAGCAGTTCGCCGGTGATCGTGTGGCGCTCCAGAGACGTCTCGTCGCCCAGCGCGGCGAGGACGTCCGGGGCCCGGGGCACCAGGTCGCCGGTCTGCTCGTCGGCGAGCATGATCTCCCATTCGATGCCCACGGAGGAGCGGGTGGATGTCGCGAAGGGCACCGTCATGGCGACAGTCTGACACGCCCGAGCGCGGCGGTTCGCGGCATCCGTCACGATCTGGCAAAATGGACGGTTGGACCGCTTGCTCGACCCTCTATCCGGCGAGTCGGTCCACCATAGAGCTCCCGCCGGGTGTGCACCCCACAGCCCGAGCGACGTTCATCACCTCACAACAGCATTCAGGAGAATTGTGGCTGTCAAGATCCGTCTCAAGCGCCTCGGCAAGATCCGCGCGCCGTACTACCGCATCGTCGTCGCCGACTCGCGCACCAAGCGCGACGGTCGCGTGATCGAGGAGATCGGCAAGTACCACCCCACCGAGGAGCCCTCGTTCATTGAGGTCGACTCCGAGCGCGCCCAGTACTGGCTGTCGGTCGGCGCACAGCCGACCGAGCAGGTCACGGCTCTGCTCAAGCTCACCGGCGACTGGGGCCGCTTCAAGGGCGACAAGGACGCCGTCTCGACCGTGAAGACGGCCGAGGTCAAGGAGCAGTTCCAGGTCGATGCCGCCAAGAAGTCGGTCGTCAAGCCGAAGGCGGAGAAGAAGGCCGAAGCGCCTGCCGCCGAGGTCGAGGCCCCGGCCGACGCCGCGCAGACCGACGCCGAGTAAGTCCGTTGCTCTCCGCCGCGCTCGAACACATCGTCAAGGGGATCGTCGATCATCCCGGCGATGTCGTCATCCGTTCCTCCTCGTCGCCGCGTGGCGACGTGCTCGAGGTGCGTGTTCACCCCGATGATCGGGGACGGGTGATCGGGCGCGGCGGACGCACGGCGAAGGCCCTGCGGACCCTCGTGTCGGCTCTCGCCGACGGGGCCCGCGTCCGCGTCGACGTCGCGGACGACTGACGTGGGCGCTGCAGGACCCGCGCGCGCCCAGTTGCGCGTCGGGCGTCTCGTCAAGGCACACGGCCTCAAAGGCGCCCTCAAGCTGGAGCTCTACACCGACGATCCTGATGGACGCTTCGTGCCCGGAGCGGTCTTCACGCTTCAGGTGCCGGAGTCATCCCCCTGGCACGGGAAGACGCTCACCGTCCGCGAGTTCCGGTGGATGAACTCGCACGCCGTCGCCTTCTTCGAGGAGGTCGACGATCGCACCGCCGCAGAGAGCATCGTGCGGGCGATCCTCTGGATCGACCAGGATGAGTCCGCTCTCGCAGAGGACGACGCCTGGTACGACCACCAGCTGGTGGGTCTCACCGTCATCCGCGATGGCGAGGCGGTCGGGCGGGTCATCCGCGTCGACCACCTTCCCGCGCAGGACCTGCTGGTCGTGCGCCCCCACGCCGCGGACAGCGAGGTCCTCGTGCCGTTCGTGTCCGCGATCGTCCCCGTCGTGGACGTCGCGGCCGGCACGGTGACCGTCACACCGCCCGCGGGGCTCTTCGAGGACCTGCCTGGCGAGGAGGCCGACGACGAGGAGCACCCGCATGCCGGTGAGGACGAGGCTGCGGATGCCGCAGCCGAGGCGTCCGAGGACTGACGTGCGCATCGACGTCGTCACGATCTTCCCCTCGTTCTTCGACGTGCTGGAGGTCTCGCTCCTGGGCAAGGCGCGAGAAGCTGGGATCCTGGATGTACGGGTCCACGATCTGCGCGACTACGCACACGACCGTCACCACACTGTGGACGACACCCCCTACGGCGGCGGCGCCGGCATGGTCATGAAGCCCGAGCCCTGGGGCGAAGCGCTCGACGCGATCGCGGCCGACGCGGCCGGTCCGGTGCGATTCGTGTTCCCGTCGCCGGCCGGGACCGTCTTCACCCAGCGCACGGCCCGCTCCTGGGCGGTCGATGACACGCACATCGTGTTCGGCTGCGGCCGCTACGAGGGCATCGACGAGCGCGTCTTCGCTTACGCGTCCACGCTCGGCGAGGTGAGTCTGACCAGCAT
>CANSLE010000205.1 GCA_947647645.1 uncultured Microbacterium sp. | reverse complement strand
CTCCTCGACGGCGGGGGAGACGTGCACGCTGCGCGACCAGCCGATGAGAGCGCGCACGTCGGCGGCGCCGAGCACGGGCGCGAGGCCGTCGAGCGGGTTGACGCGTTCGCGCTGGCGCAGCATCAGCGCCTCGCTCGCGGCATCCGGGTAGCCCATTGAGATGCGCATCATGAACCGGTCGCGTTGGGCCTCGGGCAGGGCGTAGGTGCCCTCCATCTCCAGAGGGTTCTGCGTCGCGACGACGAGGAAGGGATCGGCCAGCGGGTGGCTCGTGCCGTCGACGGTGACCTGGTGCTCCTCCATCGCCTCCAGGAGCGCGGACTGCGTCTTCGGCGAGGCGCGGTTGATCTCGTCGGCGATGACGATCTGCGCGAACACCGCGCCCGGTTTGAACTCGAACTCGCGATCGACGGGGTTGTAGACGCTGACGCCGGTGACGTCTCCGGGCAGCAGGTCGGGCGTGAACTGGATGCGACGCACACTCGCATCCACGGATGCCGCGAGTGCGCGCGCCAGCATCGTCTTGCCCACGCCGGGCACGTCCTCGATGAGCAGGTGTCCCTCGGCGAGCAGGCAGACCAGCGCGGCGCGCACGGCGTCCGGCTTGCCGTCGATCACGCGCGTGACGGAGGCCTCGACGGCCTCGGCGGCTCGGGCGAATGTCTCGGCGGTGAGCGGGTGGTCGGGCATGCGTCTCCCTGTCTCAGCGGCGGTGCTCGCTCGATGCTAACCCGGCTGGTGAGCCGCGGGCTCGCCGTCGGGTAAACTCGCATGTAGCTCTCCGCGAGACGGCATCCAGGCCAACTCCCCCAGGACGGAAACGTAGCAAGGGTAACCGGGCTCTGCCGGGTTCGCGGAGAGTCTTACTTTTTTGCCGGGCGGGCACGCACGCCGGCGGAGCCGCCCGCGGCTTCCGTCCCAGCGGAAGGTTTTCTCCGGCAGATCCCCCACGGCCCCGTGCGGGCCCCGCCTAGGCTGGAAGACGTGGCGCAGAGCATCTACATCACCTCTACCGAGGGCCTGTCAGGGAAATCGACGATCGTTCTCGGAGTGCTCGACGCACTGAGCCGTTCGACACCGCGCGTCGCGGTCTTCCGCGCCATCGCGCGCTCGACCGACGAGCGCGATTACGTGCTCGAGATGCTGCTCGACCACATCGGCGTCGACCTCGACTACGAGGAGGCGGTCGGCGTCACGTACGACGACGTGCGCCACGACCCGGATGCCGCCCTCTCGCGCATCGTCGAGCGGTTCAAGGCCGTCGAGGCCAAGTGCGACGCGGTCGTCGTCGTCGGCAGCGACTTCACCGATGTCGGCTCGACGAGCGAGCTCGGGTACAACGCACGGATCGCCGCCAACCTCGGCGCCCCGGTGCTCGTCGTGCTCAACGGTCGCGCGCACGAGGGCGACCGCCTCGGGGTGAGCGAGGCGCGCACGCCGCAGCAGCTCGCGCAGCTGACGGCTCTCGCGCTCACCGACATCACCGGTCAGCGCGCCGAGCTCTTCGCCGTCATCACCAACCGTGCCGACCCCGACCGCCTGGACGAGATCAACGCGGCGATCGGCGAGGTCGTCGGCGACGTCCCCGCCGTCGACGGACATCGCGAGGCCGACGTCGCCGTGTGGTCCATCCCCGAGGACGTGTTCCTCGTGGCACCCGCCGTACGTGACATCATGCTCGCCCTGGGCGGCACGCTGGTCCGCGGAGACGAGGCGCTGCTCGTGCGCGAGGTGCTCGACGTCGTCGTGGCGGGCATGTCGCTCAACAACATCCTCCCGCGCCTGACCGAGGGGGCGATCGTCATCGTCCCGGCCGACCGCACGGAGGTGCTTCTCGGGCTGCTGCTGGCGAACTCGTCGGGCACGTTCCCCTCGATCGCGGGCATCATCCTCAACGGCCCGTTCCCGCTGCCGCCGGCCGTGCAGGACCTCATGGTCGGTCTCGACTCGCCGCTGCCGATCATCCAGACCGACCTCGACACCTACGACACGGCGGTCCGGGTCATGGGCACACGCGGACGCCTCGCGGCGGGCTCGCAGCGCCGCTTCGACACCGCCCTGGCGCTGTTCGAACAACACGTCGACACGGACGAGTTCACGCGGGCGCTGGGCCTGGCGCACTCCACCGTCGTCACACCGCTCATGTTCGAGTACCAACTCCTCGAGCACGCCCGCGCCGAGCGCAAGCGGATCGTGCTGCCCGAAGGCGGCGACGATCGCGTGCTCAAGGCCGCGGCGACGGTGCTCGCCCGCGGCATCGCCGACCTCACGATCCTCGGCGACGAGGCCGAGGTGCGCGGACGTGCGATCGAGCTCGGCCTCGACCTCGGCGCCGCGCAGGTGCTGAGCCCGTTCGACCCGGGCATCGTGCACCGGTTCGCCGAGGAGTACGCGGAACTGCGCAAGCACAAGGGCATCACCTATGAGAAGGCGGCCGACACCATCACGGACGTGTCCTACTTCGGCACGATGATGGTGCATCTGGGGCTCGCCGACGGCATGGTCTCGGGAGCCGCGCACACGACGGCGCACACGATCCGTCCGGCATTCGAGATCATCAAGACCCGGCCCGGCGTCTCGGTCGTCTCGAGCGTCTTCCTGATGGCGCTCGCCGATCGCGTGCTCGTCTACGGCGACTGCGCGGTCATCCCCGACCCGACCGCGACCCAGCTGTCCGACATCGCGATCTCGTCGGCCGCCACCGCGCGCCAGTTCGGCATCGACCCCCGCATCGCGATGCTGTCCTACTCCACGGGGGAGTCGGGCTCGGGGGAGGACGTCGACAAGGTGCGCGAGGCCACGGCGTTCGTGCGGGAGCGCGCGCCGCAGCTGCTCGTCGAGGGACCCATCCAGTACGACGCCGCCGCGGACGCCGCGGTGGCGAAGGCGAAGATGCCCGACTCGGCGGTGGCCGGCCGGGCGACCGTGTTCGTCTTCCCCGATCTCAACACCGGCAACAACACCTACAAGGCCGTGCAGCGTTCGGCGGGCGCCATCGCCATGGGTCCGGTGCTCCAGGGCCTCAACAAGCCGATCAACGACCTGTCGCGCGGTGCGCTGGTCGAAGACATCGTCAACACGATCGCGATCACCGCGATCCAGGCGCAGAACCAGCAGCAGGGAAACAACGCATGACCGTCGTCCTCGTGATCAACAGCGGCTCCTCGTCGTTCAAGTACCAGCTCGTCGACGTCGAGTCGCAGACGGCGCTGGCGTCGGGCCTCGTCGAGCGCATCGGACAGGAGACGGGGTCGGCACGACACAAGGTGGGGGATGCCGACCACACGCGCGAACTGCCGATCCCCGACCACACCGCCGGCTTCCGCGTGATGCTCGACGCGTTCGAGGAGTACGGTCCGTCCCTCGTCGAGACGCCCCCCTCCGCGGTCGGCCACCGGGTCGTCCAGGGCGGCGCGCGCTTCTTCCGCCCGACGCTCATCGACGACCTCGTCGAGATCAACATCGACGAGCTGTCGGTGCTCGCCCCGCTCCACAACCCGGGTGCGCTGCAGGGGATCCGCGCCGCGCGCGCGGCCTTCCCCGCACTGCCGCACGTCGCGGTCTTCGACACCGCGTTCCACCAGACCCTGCCGCCGGCCGCCTACACCTACGCGATCGATCAGACGATCGCGCGCAAGCACCGCATCCGCCGGTACGGTTTCCACGGGACGAGCCACAAGTTCGTCAGCGAGGCGGCCGCCGCGCACGTCGGACGCCCGCTGCGCGAGCTGAAGCAGCTCGTGCTGCACCTCGGCAACGGCGCCTCGATCACCGCGATCGACGGCGGGCACTCGGTCGACACCTCGATGGGACTCACCCCGCTCGAGGGCCTCGTCATGGGAACGCGCTCCGGCGACCTCGACCCGTCGGTGCTGCTCGTGCTGGCCCGGCGTGAGGACATGAGCCCCGGCGACCTCGACGACTTCCTCAACAAGCACAGCGGCATGGTAGGCCTCGCCGGCGTCTCGGACATGCGCGACATCGAGGACCGGCGGGCGGAGGGCGCCGGCGCGGCCATGCTCGCCTTCGATGTCTACATCCACCGGCTGCGGGCATACATCGGTGCGTACGTTGCGCAGCTCGGCGGCGTCGACGTCATCTCGTTCACCGCCGGCGTGGGAGAGAACTCGCCGCTCGTGCGTGCGGAGGCCATGGCGACGCTGGGCTTCCTCGGTATCCGCATCGACGAGGCGCGCAACGAGGCCCGCGAGCGCGGCATCCGCACGATCTCGACCGACGACTCGGCGGTGACGGTGCTCGTCGTCCCGACGAACGAAGAGCTCGAGATCGCCCGGCAGACCCTCGCGGTCATCGCCGCCTGATGCGCCCCGCCGCGATCGCCCTCTTCACCGTCACGCGTCGTGCGCACCCGGCCACTACGCTGAACCCGTGACAGCCGAGCTTCCCGACCTCAGCGCTCTCGACGGCGTGCTCTTCGACCTCGACGGCGTGCTGACGCCGACGGCCGAGGTGCACATGCACGCGTGGCAGTCGATGTTCGCCGACCTGTTCTCCGCGTGGGGGATCGAACCCGCCTACACGGAGGACGACTACTTCCGCTTCCTCGACGGCAAGCAGCGTTACGACGGCGTCGCCAGCCTCCTGCGCTCACGCGACGTCGAGGTGCCCTGGGGCACGCCGAGCGACGACCCCTCCGCCGACACCGTCTGCGGCATCGGCAACCGCAAGAACGAGGTGTTCGCGCGGGTGCTGCGAACGGAGGGCATCGCACCCTACCCGGGATCCCTCGCCCTCCTCGAGCAGCTGCGTGCGGCGGGGACGCCGATCGGCGTCGTGTCGAGCTCGAAGAACGCCGAGGAGGTGCTGGCCGTCGCCGGCATCCGTGACTTCTTCCCCGTCGTCGTGGACGGCGTGGTCTCGGCGCGGGAGGGCCTGCGCTCCAAGCCCGCGCCCGACATGTTCGCCGCCGGGGCGCGTCTGCTGGGCGTCGACCCCG